>JAEDNC010000041.1 GCA_016302705.1 Bacilli bacterium
CTTGCGAGTTCAACAATCTCACCATAATACATAACAGCGATTCTATCGCAGAAATACTTAACAACTGATAAGTCATGAGCGATAAAGAGAATTGTTAATCCCATCTCTTCTTTTAAGTCATTAAGTAAGTTAATGATTTGGGCTCTAATAGAGACATCAAGAGCGGAAATAGGTTCATCACAAATCAAGAATTGTGGATTCATGATTAACGCTCTAGCGATGCCGATACGTTGACGTTGTCCACCAGAGAATTCGTGTGGATAACGTGAGGCATATTCTGGAAGAAGTCCAACCTTAACAAGAACTTCTTTAACTTTTTGAGAGTTCTTATAACGGTTATATTGTCCTTGAATGTGAAGACCTTCTTGAATAATGTCTTCAACAGTCATACGTGGATCGAGAGAATCAACTGGATCTTGGAAGATCATTTGCATCTTGCTCATGAGTTTATGATCAACGTGTTTATTATCATATTTAATTTGAGCAATCGCTTCGATTTGTTCTCTTTCAACCTTGTCGATGTTATCTCTAATCGCATCTCTTTCAGAAGCGTATTTTGTTCGAATTTCTTCGATTTGTTTTTTCACTTCTTCACTTGGTTCGACTTTCTTAGAAGCTTTGAATTCCGCTTTTAACGTCTTGAGTTCTTCGTTTAATTTTTCAAGTTTAACTCTACGGACTTCAGCTTCAGAAGAATATTCACAATTGATTTCTTCAATCTTGTCAGCCTTTTCGTTTTCATCGTCAATATTGGATTCGTATTGTTTCATACGGTCCTTATATTCTGATTTAAGAGCGAGCATTTCTTGCTCAATCTTACTGACTTCTGAATTGATTTCTTCAATCTTTGCAACCAAACCAGTGGTGTCCATTAATTTATTAATTTCATCTTTTTCTAATTTACGAAGTTCTTGAATCTTTTTACGACCACGGATTTTCGTCCATTTGATTTCTTTTTCGTTCCATCTGCTACCTGCAGAAGTTCTTCTACCTTCAAAATATACAGAACCAGAAGTAATGTTATAAAGTCTAATTAAGCTACGACCAGTTGTGGTTTTACCACATCCTGATTCACCAACTAAGCCAAAGCATTCTCCTTTTTTGATATCGAAGGAAACATCGTGAACCGCTTTTGTTTTAAAAGCACTTCTACCATGTCCAAATTTAAAGAATTGTTTTAAGTGACGGACTGAAAGTTCAATTCCATCATCCACTAATTCTTGTCTAAAAGAAGGTTTTCTAGGTTTGAATCTCGCTTGAATGCGATACACTAATGATTTAATCATTGACCTTGCCTCCTTTCGCTGCTTTTAAAGAATTTTCAATACGTGTTTTAACGATTTTTGGCATCTCCACTTTTGGTGCTCTTGGATCAAGCAACCAAGTAGCAGCGTAGTGAGTGTCGCTAATCTTAAATAGAGGTGGTTCTTTCTTAAAGTCGATAGCCATCGCATATTTAGAACGTAATGCGAATGCATCTCCAACAGGAGGATAAATCATATTTGGTGGAGTACCAGGAATAGCCTCGAGTTTTTCTTTGGAGTTGATATCTGGAATAGAAGATAATAAGGCCCAGGTATATGGATGTCTTGGGTCATAGAAGATATCATCTTCAGTACCATATTCAACAATCTTACCCGCATACATAACTGCGACTCTATCGGCCATGTTAGCAACAACACCTAAGTCGTGGGTAATAAAGATACAGGAGATGTTTCTCTCTCTTTTTAATCTATTGATTAATTCAAGAATTTGAGCTTGGATAGTTACGTCTAATGCAGTTGTTGGTTCATCACAAATAAGAATGTCTGGATCAGCGGTTAAAGCAATCGCAATAACGATTCTTTGTCTCATACCACCAGAAAATTCAAATGGATATTGATTGTATCTCTTTTCTGGATTAGAAATACCAACTTCTGACATAATCTTTAACGCTCTTGCTTTAGCTTCAGCTTTAGTGATTTTAATTGAAGAAACATATCTACTCTTTTCTTCTGCTAAGAGTTTCTTACATTCTTCAGGATTATCAGCGTGTTCCGCTCTAATCTTTTCACAATTTGCTAAATATTTTTCTTTTAAGTCGTTAGCGTATTTCTTTACTTCTGCTTTTGCTTCTTTACTCTTAATAGTAAAAGCAGCTTTAGTTTCTTTAATAACTGGAAGATATTTTTCTTTTAACGCTTTTCTTGAATCGGTGTTAGAAGCATCAACTTCCGCAATAAGAGCAACATATTTGTCTTTAATAGCGTTAATTTTATTAGGAACTTCTGCTCTAATAGCAGCGATTTCTTTATTAATTACTGCCTTATCTTTAGCGTTTTGTTCTTTTAAAGCAGCAAGATCTTCAGTCATCTTGGCTTTGATCTCTTCTTTACGAGCGTTAATTTCATTAACACGGACTTCATCTTTGTTTTCGCCCATAGCGAGAAGTTCTTCATCTAATGCTTTAATCTCTTCTTTAGCGGTTTCTTTGACATGTAAAACTTTGCCATTATATTCAAGAGATAAAGTATAGAGTTTGCCGCTACGAGTCATAAATGGTTCGTTTCTTGCGGATTCGATTTCTTTTTTCTTTTCACTCTTAAGGAATTTAATTCTTTCCTTACGATTGTTAAGCGCCATCTTATACTCTGTTTGAGCGTTCTTATAGGCGACGAGTTCAGTAGCAACTAAATCTTCATATTTCTTCTTTAGTCTAGAAGAATTGATGAGCATTGCTTCTGTAATTTGTTTTCCAATTCTAACAATTGGGTTTAAGGAAGAAAGAGGATCTTGGAAAATCATTCCAATCTTGTGTCCTCTAATGCGGTGGAATTCATCTTCACTAACTTTGGTGAGGTCTTCACCTTCATACATGATTGATCCACCCATGATACGACCATTCGCGGATAAAATACCCATAATGGTCTTACTAGTAACGGATTTACCACTACCAGATTCACCAACAATACATAAAGTTTCACCTTTATATAAGTCGAAGGAAACTCCTCTAACAGCTTGGACATAACCGTGGTCTGTGGAGAAGTTGACTCTAAGGTCTTTAACAGACAAAACAATTTCTTTATTTTCCATTATTGGTCTTCTCCTTTCAAACTTGGGTTAATCGCATCACGTAAACCATTACCGAATAAGTTAAATGAAATCATCACCAAGGCAATGACCGCGGCTGGGAATAATAATAAGTATGGATAGGTAAGTAATTCAACTTGGTTATTGGAAAGAATAACACCAAGAGAACTCATTCCTTTGAAGCCAAGTCCTAAATAAGAAATAGTAGCTTCAGAGAAGATAACACTTGGAATCATTAAAACCGCGCCAGTAATAATAGTACCCATCGCGTTAGGTAAGATATGTTTAAGAATAAGTCTTCCATCACTTGCACCTAAAGTACGTGAAGCAAGAACATATTCTCTTCCTCTAAATCTATAGAACTGTGTTCTAGTTGTGCTGGCAGTTCCAATCCAACCAGTCAAACATAAGGCGATTGCGAATGTACCAAAGTTTTGGCCAGCGTGGAGAATGACAATAGTCATTAAGACAATCCAAGGGATGCCGTGGAGAATATCAGTGATACGTTCCATGACTAAGTCAACTGTACCACCGAAATAACCAGAGATAGAGCCCCATAATAATCCGAATACGAAACAGACCACAAAGGTAATAACACCTAAGATTAAGGAGTTCTTTAAGCCATCAAAGACATATGTAAACATATCTCTTCCAGTTTTATCAGTACCAAATAAGAAAGACGGCATTTTATCATAACCAAGGTAACGATAATAAGTAACGTTACAATAGGCAATAAATGATTCTGAAGAAGCAACATAAACGATGTCGCTTGCTTTTAATTGCCAATCATCTGATTCAGTGACTGGGCAAGCATCACTCTTAATTTCAAAATAGAAAGTTGATTCATCAACTACTTCTTTTCCAGCAACTGTCTTAAAGTCAACATTATAATCAATCCAGCCTTTTCTATAATATTCTTCAAATTTTGATTCTGGGACTGGATAATGTTCCACTAATCCTAATGAGCCAGCGTAAGAATCATAAGTAAATGAAGCGAAAGCACAAACACCCATGTGTACAGCTTTTGTGTATTTGATTAAGGTTTCAACAGACCAGAATCCAGTGTTGACATATTCTTTAGAAGAAACTTTAATTTTGGAGTTTCTTGTATTGAAATTCATTGCATCATCAAAGGAAATGCCTGGGATGTTAGCACGGTAAACATTACCGCCAATTGTTTCAGAGAAGATATCACCTTCAAAATAAGCTTTCTCGTTTTTGGAAGGTGTTCCAGTAGCTTTGATAACTAAATTTTTCACTAATGAACAGACAGATTTATCTGCTCCAGTTCCTTCTACTCCCTCAACAACAATTGAGAAATAGAAGTTTGTGAATTTAGTTTCAGAAGTATGAGCTTTAATAACATCACTAATAACGATTGGATCAGTATCTGTCGCGTTAATTAATGTTGAACCAACGTTATGAATGACCTTTTTATCGACTAATTGAATTGTTTGATAATCAGTCTCACTAATATCTTCGTCAATATAATTGAATAAAAGAGTTGTAGTTCCTAATTCGAAGTTTTCTGGAATAACATGCTCTGGCAATTCTTTTGGAGCAGATTCATCAGCTTCGTAATAGGCCATAATCTTTTCTTCGTTAACTGTTTCAAAGTTGGTAAGAGTTAATGTTGTATGAGTTAAATCGAGTTCAGGAATAAAGTTGGTATCTTGACTAACGACACTATCTAATCTAGCAGAGCTTAAACCATATCCACTATAATAACCAATTCTTGCATAACCGCCTTTACCGTATTCAGTAATGTCTGTTGTAAATTCAAAATCACCAACTTGGTAATTAGAAATACCAGATTTCTTATAATATGTTGGGTTTGGCCACCAGTCTTCTTTGTTATCACCTTTAGAGGTATCGACTGGAATATGTGTTTTTTGGACTGTTCCATCCCAGAATCCTGTTCCACCATCGAAGAGTTTTGGTTGTAAATAGTTAAACGCAATATCTCCAGCGCCAGTAGAAACATCATGTGGGGAGAAAATTGGAACGACGATTGATAAGAGAATGAGGAAACCTAAGATATAGGCTGCGACAACTGAGCTCTTATTTTTAGAGAATCTCTTAAGAGAGTCTTTGAAGAACGTTGTTGGCTTTGTTTGGAATCTTTGCTCATGGATTTCTTTGTCCGCTTGTTGGAGGACAAAATCTTCTTGTTTGATTTCTGGATCTTGAGCAGCTTCAGGAAGATTGACTAAATCGAAATCATTATTTTTCTTCGCCATAATTATTTCTTCTCTCCCATTCTGATACGAGGATCAATGAAACCATAAGACAAGTCAAGAACGATACCGGCAAGTAAGCCAACAGTTGTAAAGATTGCCATATCGACCATTAAGACATTGTAGTCTTTTTCGTTAATTGCACGAATGTATAAGTCTCCAATGCCTGGAATGCCATATAGCTTTTCAAGAATCATAGAACCACCAAAGATTCCGATGAATTCCGCTAAGATAGATGGAAGAATTGGGACGAATGCATTTTTAAGTGCGTGTCTAGTAATAGCTTGATTTTTGGTTAAACCTTTTGTACGAGCAAGTAATAAGTATTCGGAAGACATAACTTCACATAACTCTGCTCTAACGAAACGGGTATAGCCACAAATAGAGCCAAATGATAATGATAATACAGGGATAAAGAACGCTAACACTTTCGTCGACATTGGTTCAGAAGGTGTTGGCCAAATGGAAGGTAAGATATGTGCTTGATAGCAAAGGAGATAAATAAGGAAAGAAATAACGACGAATGATGGGATGGAAATGAAAATCATGACCGCTGTTGAAATGAAGTGGTCAATCCATGTGTTTTTCTTAAGACCTGCTAAAATACCTAATCCAATTCCGAGTGGAACAGAGAAGATAACTGAGAAGACGTTAATAACCAAAGAAGTTGGTAACCTCTCCGCGATGATATCAATAGCAGATGCATTTGGTTGGATGGTAACTGATGTACCCCAATCCCATTTTGTAACGATATTTCCTAGCCAGTTCCAATATTGCTCAAGTAATGGTCTCTCATAGAAATAATATTCTTGCTCAAGAGTTGAGATATGAGCTAATAACTTACCATATCCTGCAGTTGGTTCCTCAAAATAAACAACATATCCGAGATAGTATTGTTTCATGAAAAAAGCGAACTTGACGTTCTCTTTTGAACCAAATGTGGTATCAGTAATACCTAAGGATTTAACTAGGAAGAATGTTAATGTAAGAATAATGAAGGCAGTGATTAAGGCCAAGATTATTCTCTTGATTGAATACTTTAACATTTTCCTTACCCCTTTCCATTTGTTTATTAAAACAAATTAAGTTTTTGTATTGTATACCAAATACCATCTTAATTCAAGGGTTGCATTATTTATGCAATTAAGACAATAGGCTATTATTTAGCAATTTTCTTACTCTATTTGTTCAATTTCGATATAAGAAAGCCATTATTTTATATTTATGGACAAAAAAACTAGAGGTCATGAACCCCTAGTTTATTTTTTATATTTCCACTTAATTAGAGATCGTAAAGTTGATCTACAACACGATATTCACTGTTGTTTGGCTTAACGATTTCAACATCATCATTGATCTTGTTAGTGAAGTTAAGATCCATTGTTCTGACCCATGGAGTTTTCTCAAGAGTGTATGACATAGTGAACTTTAATGTTTCATGGACACACACACCATTAAGGAAACAGAATGTGCCAGTAATGACTGACTTATAGCTTGTACCCGCTGGAATCTCATAGTTAGATTCTAAGTCAGGGTCAATAGAGTCCATTGAACTTTGAGAAAGGGAGAAGATAAGGAGTTTGTTTTCATCATCGGAATAGATACCATGATCCTTAAATCCAACACCATCTTCAAGTGTGTCTTTTTCTAAACAAATGTCACGATTTTGAGTAATGATTGCTGCTTCAGCGTTTGTAAAGAGATTGTTAAGTGTATCAGTCGCAGAAACAATACGCTTTTGACCAATGTAACTTTGAGTTGGAATAGACATCATTTTCTTTGTTCCATTCATGTCATGGTATAAATGTGTAAAGTAATCTGCATCTGTATAGAAGGTCCAACCATATTGAGTTGGTTCCCAATTAGCTTCTGGAGCCTTCATTTGAAGTTCATATCCGTTTAAAGAAATAAATCCTTCATTATCAGAAACAACATAGACACAATCATCGTGATATCCTTTTTGTTCGACATCTTTGATTGTGTAAACGGTGTTTCTCACTTCGCGAACATTAAATCTTTCAACTTCTCCCACTGCTTTTTGCATAGCAACTTGCTCATTAACCATAGCAGTGATTTTTGCTTTTTGAGATTTGTTTTTCTTATCGTAAGCGTCTCCAACGTAAACCGGAATCTTTCTTTCATATTTTCCTGAGGAAATTGTGATTGTTGCGATTCCACCACTAACGCCTCTAACATTACCTATACTATCAACAGAAGCAACCGCAGTGTTGCTAGATGTGAATTTAATATCTTCATCTCTAGCAGCACTTGGTAAAACTGTTAATTCAAGAGCTTTTGTTTGTCCAGCAACTAAAGCAATGGAATATGTGTTCAAATAAATCTCTGAAACAGATTCGCTTTTAAATCTAACTGCAGGAACAGTGATTTGTTTGTTACAACTTGAGATAGTTAAAGCGATAACCGCACTTCCTAATAAGCGAATAAATTTTGTATTCATAATTTTA
>JAEDNC010000042.1 GCA_016302705.1 Bacilli bacterium
ATTCTTCGTCGATGCCTTCCAATATGGCACACCTCCACACGCAGGTATGGCCTTTGGCTTAGATCGTTTAACAATGATTTTAGGCGGCACAGACAACATTAGAGATGTCATTGCCTTCCCTAAAAACTTAGCAGCTGTCTGCCCAATGTCAGGAGCTCCAAACGTTGTTGACGAAGACCAATTAAAAGACCTCGGTATCGCGGTTACAGATTGGGAATAAAAATGGTTATATATTAAAATATATATAAATACTAATTGAATACTAAAAAACTACTAACAAAGGAGAACTATTCATGAAGGAAATTCAAACGTTATCTATCGCCACAATTAGAAGTTTGTGCATCGATATGATTAACAAAGCAAACTCTGGTCACCCAGGTATGGCGTTAGGAAGTGCACCAATTCTTTACACCTTATTCACAAAGCATTTGGTGTCTAACCCAGACGATCCAGAATGGATCAACCGTGACCGTTTTGTCTTAAGTGCAGGACATGCTTCAGACTTACTCTATGTCATGTTACATCTCTGCGGATATGGTTTAACAATTGATGATATTAAAAGCTTTAGACAAATCGATTCATTAACACCAGGTCACCCAGAATATCACTGGACAAAAGGCGTTGATGCAACAAGTGGTCCTTTAGGACAAGGTATTGCTCAAGCCACTGGTATGGCAGTTGCAGAAGCATCAATTGCTGCTAATTACACAGATGGCAAAAAGATTATGAACCATTACACATACGTGTTATGTGGAGATGGTTGCTTACAAGAAGGACTTTCTCAAGAAGCAATCTCATTTGCTGGTCACCAAAAGCTTAATAAATTAATTCTTCTTTATGATGCCAACCAAGTTACACTTGATGGTGGATTAGACTTATCTTTCTCTGAAGATGTGAGAAAGAGATTTGAAGCAAGTGGATGGAACACCTTAGAAGTTATGGATGGTAACGATGTTGACGCCATCGATAAGGCTATCACTGAAGCTAAAAAGTCAAAAGATAAACCAACCATGGTTATGGTGCACACAATCATCGGCTATGGTAGTGCTAAACAAGGAACATCTAAAGTCCACGGTTCTCCTTTAGGAGTTGAAGATGGAAGACACGCAAAAGTTGATGTATATGGATTCGATCATGAAGACTTCTATGTTCCAGAAGAAGTTAGAAAACATTTCGAAGAAACATTTATTGCTCGTGGAAGAAAAGCTTATGAAGAATATAATAAAGATTTCGAAGATTATCGTAAGAAACACGAAGCAGAGGCTACTAGATTTGAAAATCTCCAACATTTAGATTTATCTAAATATATCCCAGAAGAACTCCCAGATTTTGTTGAAGGAAGTTCCACAAGTACCCGTGTTGCTAGCGGAAAAGCACTTAACGCATATATGCTTGCTTGCCCAATGCTAGTAGGCGGAAGCGCAGACGTTGCTGGTAGCGTTATGACCAAACTTGATAATGGTGTTAACTTTACTCCAGATCACCGCGAAGGTCACAATGTCAACTGGGGTATTAGAGAATTCGCAATGGGATGCATGCAAAACGGTATGTTGCTACATGGTGGAATTAGAAGCTATGTCGGCTGCTTTGCAGTTTTCTCAGATTATATGAAGCCAGCCATTCGTATGGCGGCCTTATCTAGACTCCCAGGTATCTATTTATTCTCACACGACAGTATCGCTGTTGGTGAAGATGGTCCAACGCATCAACCAATCGAACAACTCGCAATGTTACGTTCTATTCCAAATGTGAGAGTTATTAGACCTGCTGATGAAAGAGAAACATATTCTGCATGGAAACTTGCTCTTAAGAGCACTGAAACTCCAACTGCCTTAATTCTCTCTCGTCAAAACCTCCCATTACTTGAAGGTAGTAATGATGAAGGTGTTGCTAGAGGTGCTTACGTAGTTTCTAAAGAAAAGAAACGCGCTGATTTAGTCTTAATTGCTACTGGTAGTGAAGTTAGTTTGGCCATTGAAGCTCAAAAGAAACTTCTTGATAAGAAGATTGATGTTAGAGTTGTCTCCATGCCATCATGGGAAATCTTTGCAAAACAAGATCTTGAATATCGTAAGAGTGTCCTCCTCCTACCAAGTGAAAGAAGAGTCTCTGTTGAAATGCTTTCCACATTTGGCTGGGGCAAATGGGCTAAATACCATATGGGTATTGATGAATTTGGTGCATCAGGTCCAGCAAAAGATGTCTTTAAAAAATTTGATTTCACAAGTGATCGCTTAGTGAAATTATGTGAAGATATCCTCGGCTAACAAAATAGAAAAATAAAGGGAATGGGCTATGTCCATTCTTTTTATTTTGCGTTTGTGTTATATTTTATATATAATTACCGGCGGTAAAAGAAAATTATGAAAGAGATATCAAGAAATCAAGAAAACTTCATCATCATGACCGTTATTTATAACGAATTGACTGATTTTACTTTTGGCGAAGGCAAACTCACAAGAGATGCGACTGAAATGATTTGCTCACTCTGTGAATGCGAACCTCACGAAATCGATCCATATACTCTAAATACCGTAATGGTGTCGCTTAAGAACTATGGGGAGATTAAAGCAGCCTTTACTCCATATCTAAAGAATTGGAAATGGGATCGTTTACCTCTTCTCACTCAAGCTATTTTGTTAATGAGCTATGCTCACTACAAATACGTAGAGAAAGTAGATGCGAAAGTAATAATCAACGTTGCTGTTGAACTCGCAAAAAAATATATCGACGACAAACAAGCCAAATTCATCAATGCAATTTTAGATAACGGGGTACTTAAATAAATGTATGAAAACTCACCAGTCCTTACGGTAAGTGACATCAATAACTATGTTAAAGCAGTATTACTTTCCGATGAGAGATTGAAATTCGTTCGAATAAAAGGAGAAATTAGTAATTTTAAAGCCTATCCAAGTGGGCATTTTTATTTTTCTCTTAAAGACAACGAGTCAACAATTAGTGCGGTGATGTTTTCTAACTACGCAAAACGTATTGCCTTTTCTCCAAAAAATGGAGATGAAGTTGTGGTCCTCGCTAGTGTTGATGCCTATGTTCCTCGAGGAAGCTATAATCTCAACGTCTTTGAAATGGAAGAGTTTGGTTTAGGCCAACAACTCTTAGAGTTAGAGAAATTAAAAAAGAAATTAGCTGCCGAAGGACTATTTGACGAATCAAGAAAAAGAGAAATCAATATCTACCCTAAAGCGATTGGAATTATTACTGCTCCTAATGGAGCGGCAATTAGAGATATTGTCACTAACATCAAAAGAAGATATCCAATTGCAGATATTTATGTTTTCCCATCTCTAGTTCAAGGCGAACAAGCTCCTATAGAACTATTAAAAGCGTTTAACGAATCACAGAAATATGATTTAGATACCTTGATCATTGGTCGAGGTGGTGGCGCTAGTGAAGATTTAAGCGCGTTTAACGACGAAACTCTTGTAAGAACAGTTGCTAATAGTAAGATGCCAATTATCGCCGCTGTAGGCCACGAAATTGATATGACTTTAATTGATTATGTTGCTGATAAAAGAGCGTCAACCCCTACAGGAGCGGCAGAACTTGCTACTGTTGATAAAAGAGAGATCGAAAAAGAATTCTCCTACGCAACCTTAACTATGGAACAAGCTATAATCTCATTAGTGAGCACTAAAAAAGAAGAACTTGAATCGATAAAAGAAGATTTGCTAGAGTCTTTGCAAAGCAAAGTAGAAGACCAAAGAAACGAATTAGAGCATTTGAAAATCCAATTAGAGTTGCTTAATCCAAAAGGAATTCTATCAAGGGGATATTCGATATCTATGGATGAAAAAGGAAGACCAATTTCATCAGTCAAGGATTTGTCTAAAGATAAAGAAGTTAGAACAATACTTAAAGATGGTGAATTCACCAGTGTTGTTAAAGAAATTAAAGGAGAGTAAACGATGGCAGAAAAAGAAATTAACTTCAAAGAAGAACTTAATCGCTTAAAACAAATTGTGAACGAGATTCAACAAAAAGATATCTCTATCGATCAAAGTTTAGCCTTGTACGAAGAAGGCCAAAAAATCATCAGCTTGCTTTCAAAAGAATTAGAGAACGCTGAGAGCAAGGTTGAAAAAATCGTCAAAGTGGGTAAATAATATTTGTCATGGCCAAAAAAGAAATCAAACACGTCAATCTAAAAGAAATTAAGAATCCAGAATTCCTAAAAGACATGTCCTATAAGGAACTAGATGTTTTAAGCGAGGATATTCGTCAATATCTCATTAAAATAATCTCTAAAACTGGCGGACACCTTTCAAGTAACTTAGGAGTTGTGGAAACTGTTATTTCATTATGCAAGAATTTTGATTTTACCAAAGATAAAATTATCTTTGATGTTGGCCATCAATCCTATACATATAAACTTTTAACCGGAAGAGATCTATCAACCCTTAGACAAAAAGGTGGAATAGGCGGATTCCAAAAAATGAAAGAATCACCTTATGATCACTTTGAAGCTGGCCACTCATCAACTTCAATTTCTGCCGCGGCAGGATTAGCGTTCGCTAGAGACTTGAAAGGTGAAAAATATGAAATCATTGCCTTCATCGGTGACTCATCTTTGCAAAACGGATTAGCGTTTGAAGGATTAAATGAATTAGCTCAATCAGGTCACAAAGTTATTATCGTATTAAACGATAATGATATGTCTATTTCTAAACCTGTTGGTGGTTTATCCACAATGTTTAGAAATTTCTCAACATCTTTTATTTATCGTAAAACAAAAGGTTTTATTAAACTCATATTAAGGGGAAGATTTGGCCATTGGTTACTCGTTAAATTCACTAGAGTTAAAAACTGGTTTAAAAGAAAACTAGTCAATATGACTATCTTTGATAACCTTGGCTATTCTGTTATTGGACCAATTGATGGCCATTATATTAGACAAGTTGACCACGCTTTAACGAGAGCCAAAAAACTCAATAAGAGCGTTGTTATTCACGTTAAAACGATTAAAGGTAAAGGATATGAATTTGCTGAAAACGATATTGAAGGAGATTGGCACGGCGTTAGTAAATTCGATGTCGCTAGTGGAGAAATCGCCACAAAAGAAGCGATGGTCTCTTGGTCTTCTCAATACGCAATCATTCTTAAGAATGAAATGGCGATGAACGATAAGATTGTTACTATTGTTCCAGCTACAGGACATGGTAGCGCTCTTGATTCATTATTTAAGATTTTTCCAGACCGAATAGTGGACGTTGGTATTGCCGAAGAACACGCCTTTACTTTTGCTGGCGGATTAGCGGTTTCTGGTTTGCACCCAGTCATTTCTATTTACTCAACTTTCTTACAAAGAAGTTATGATGAATTATCTCACGATTTAGCAAGAATGAATTTAAATGCCACAATCTTAATTGATAGATCTGGACTAGTAGGAAATGATGGAGAAACTCATCAAGGAATATACGACGAAGCTTTCTTATATACAATACCTAATGTCACAATTGCGATGGCAAGTAGAAGTAACGAAGCTCTTTCATTAATGAAAGAAAGTTTTTGTAATCATGGAGTGTTCGCGATTAGATACCCTCGTGAATTCTTCTCAACTAAAGGTGAGACTGTTAAAAAGATTCCTTATGGAAGTTGGAAAATTGAACTTGAAGGTAAAGATACTGCAGTTGTTTCTACTGGTCCATTAACCCTGAAATTAAAAGAAGAAATTACAAAAGCGAAAAAGAATGTCTCTTTATATAATGCGATTTATCTCCGTCCAATGGACGAAGCAAAAATAGAGCAACTTCTCAACTATAAGAGAATCGTCATTTATGATCCATACTCTACAAAAGAAGGATTTGTTAACGCTTTAGAAAACCGATTGTTTGAATTAGGCTATACCGGACAAGTAATCGTTAAAGCTATTCCAACAAAATTTATCCGACAAGCAACTATAGAAGAACAACGCGAGGATTATAAACTTCAGGTTAAAGATATAATTGATCTCCTCTAATTGACTGATTTTCTTTTTATATTTTTTATAGGTATTAGTTAACATAATAATATTTTTCATTATATAATAATGATAGTTATGGCAAAAGTTATTGTTCACATTGATTTAAACGCTTTTTTTGTCCGTTGTGAAGAAATTCGTAATCCATCTTTAGAAAATAAGCCAGTTGCTATTGGACATATCGGACGCGCTGGAGTGGTTTCAACTTGCTCATATGAAGCAAGAAAATATGGAGTACATTCTGCAATGCCAATGAATAAAGCGCTTGAATTATGTCCGGAGTTATTGGTTATTCATCCAGACTTTCGTTTTTATTCAATGATGAGCCATCGTTTTAGAAATTATATTCGAACAATTACTCCAAACATTGAGATGGCCTCTGTTGATGAATTATTCGCCGATTTCACCGACGTTGTTAAAAACGAAAAAGATGTTGAGAAATATTTCCGCATGATTCAACAAACCTTATATGAAACAACAGGTTTAAAGTGTTCTATCGGAGTAGGACCAACAAGATTTTTAGCGAAGATGGGTAGTGACTATCAAAAGCCAATGGGTTTAACAATAATTAGAAGGCGAGATATCAAAAAAATCTTATATCCTCTCCCAATTGATGATATGTTCGGAGTTGGTAAAAAGAGTGCACCTCGATTAAAAAATATCGGAATAAAAACTATAGGCGATTTAGCGGATGCCTTAAATAACAATAGAGAAGATGTTTTAAACATCCTCGGTAAATTCTCTTCCGAACTTAAAGACTGGATAAATGGAAAAGGATCTGATTCTATTTCTACTGAATCATGGGATCCGAAATCTATTGGTAGTTCAACTACACTTATGGAAGACACGAATAGATATGAAGTTGTTAAACCAGTATTTGAAATGTTAGCGCATGAAATATCGGAAAGAGCAAAAAGAGAAAACAAAATTGGTAATACAATTCAAATCATGGTCAAAGATACTCAATATAAAGCGCATAACAAGTCCATTACGTTTCAAAACCACACGAATAGTAGTAGAGATATCCTCAACTACGCTTTGAGACTCTATGAAGGCAATTTCATGGATATGACCATTAGAGCGTGCGGAATTACTTTGCAAAACCTCATTGATATCAAAGAGATGAAAATTCAAATGACGTTCTTTGATTATGAAATGCATATGGAAGAAAGTAAAACTAAACTTTTGATTAATGATTTAAATAGAAAGATTAAAGGCACGCCTTTAAAAAGAGCGAGTGAGGTCAAGAAAAATGGAAATAATTGATGCGATAGATTTATTTAGGCAATATCTCACTGTTGAAAAAGGATTATCACTAAATACTGTTAATTCATATTTAGATGACTTAAAAAGATTTTTCATGTACTTCAAAGATAAAAAAGAAGTTAGCGAATTATCTCCATATGATTTAAATTCATTTGTGAATTACGAACTTAATTCTGGTTTAAGAGTGCCAACTGCGTTAAGAAGATTATCTTCAATTAGAAGTTTTTATTCTTTCTTAAAGAAAGAAGGATATTACGAAGAAGAACTTCCAGAAGTTGATCCTCCAAAAAAGCCAAAAGAGCTTCCTAATTGCTTATCGATAGAAGAAGTGGAATCGCTTTTAGAAGCACCAAACATGAAATCACCAAGTGGAATTAGAGATAAAGCGATGCTTGAATTAATGTACGCAAGTGGACTTCGTGTTAGTGAACTTCTTAATTTAGAAAAAAGAAAT
>JAEDNC010000043.1 GCA_016302705.1 Bacilli bacterium
CGATATATTAATTCCATGTTTTTTATCTAGTTTTTTGTTTTATATTCAACAAAAAAGGAGTGTATTTCACTCCTTAATGTTTCATCAATGCCTCGATTATTTTCTAATGCCAAGAGAGACAATGAGTCTTAAGTAACCTTCACGGTCTGTTCTAGCAAGATAATCAAGTAAGCTTCTACGTTGACCAACAAGAATCATTAAACCTCTTTTACTAGCAGCGTCTTTGTGATTCTTCTTTAAGTGTTCGGTTAACGCTTTGATTTGTTCGGTAAGAAGAGCGACTTGGACTTCAACAGAGCCTGTGTCTTTTTCGTTCTTGCCATATTGCTTGACGATTTCTGCTTTTCTTTCTTTTGAAAGTGCCATCTTCAAGTTCCTCCTATTTCTTTCTTAACTTAAGCCCGGGGTGTTCGTTGAGGATTCGAAGACCCTAGAAATAAGTCGCGATTATTAATATATATGAAAAATATATTATTTCAAAGTATTTTTTGCGTATTCGCTATCTTTAGTTAATTGTTCAGTAAGTTCTTCTAGAGTTCCAAACTTCTTAATATCACGAATATATTCCTTAAATTGGACTTCAATTTCTTTACCATATAAGTCTCCCTTATAGGAAAGAAGATGAACTTCAATAATCGGATCATTAAGTTCCATGATTGTTGGATGAGTACTCATCGAAATGATGGCCTTATATTTTGAAGATAAGAGCTTTACATATCCGGTGTAGACTCCTACTTTTGGTAAAACATAAGGATAAGTTAATTCTAGATTAGCAGTTGGGAATCCAAGCTTCTTTCCGTTATGCGCTCCTTCAATAACTAAACCAGTCACTTGATATGGTCGATTGAGTTCCGTTTCCACTAGTTGCATATTTCCGCTAGCGATATGTTCTCTAATGATGCGAGAAGAGACTTTTTCTCCATTAAGTTCGACTAACTTAGAGATATATACGTCAAACTCTTTTTTTAGATCAATCGCGCTACCTTCTCCACCTTTACCAAAGCGATAATCTTCTCCAATATAAATCCTTTTAGGATTTATTTTTTTAATAATTTTTTCGATAAATTCTTCTTTTGTTAATTCTAAAAGAAGTTTAGACATCCTTAAAATATAAAGGTATTTGACTCCTAAATTTTGTAAGACATTAGCCTTGTCAAAGAGGCTTGTAATATAAGAATATTTAATGGTTTTTCCTAGGATAAATGAAGGGGAAATATCAAAAGTCATAACCGCAGTATCTCCGCTTTCCACAGCCTTTTTTATCATCTCTTGGTGACCGATATGAACCCCATCAAAAAAGCCGAGAACAAGGTTGATATTATTATTCTCTAAGATGTTTAATTCTTTGATGTCAATGTCGATAATTTTCACTAGAATAAACCTCTAACAAATTCTAACTTTTGATGTTCGTTTCTTCGATAAATAGCAATCGCCTCATTAGACTTATTAGCTACTAATATTGTATTCTCTTCTGTGTTTATTTCTAAATAAGGAATTTTTCCATTTTTGATATCTTCGATTTTGTCTTCATCAAAAACCACAACCTTAATGAATCTTGATAAGATTTCATAAGTGGAATACGCTTTTGCTTTTTTATTCATTACATCTTCTAAAGAAGATGATTCATTAATATCAAAAGGAGATACACCTACTCTTTGAAGAGCCTCTAGATAGCCAATTGTTCCTAACTTCTTAGCGATGTCACTTCCAAGTGTTCTAATATAAGTTCCTTTAGAAACTTTGCAAAAAATAGTAAGAAGTCCACTATTTACGTCATAAGACAATAATTTGATGTCATAAATATGTACTTTTCGAGATGCTCTATCAATTTCAATTCCTTTATGAGCAAGCTCATATAAACGCTTTCCATTAACTCTAATCGCGCTTGTCATCGGAGGGATTTGTTCTCCTTCTCCTTTAAAGGAATTTAAAACTTCTTTAATCTCTTCTATCGTATATTCACGAACATTATCATCTTTAATAATGACGCCTGTGTTATCTAATGTATCGGTTTCTTTTCCTAATTTAATTGTTGCGATATATTTTTTAATTGATTCATCAAAAAATGTTACTGCTTTCGTGCATTTTCCACACGCCACAATAAGTAAGCCACTAGCAAAAGGATCAAGAGTGCCAACATGTCCTACCTTCTTTTCTTTATAGGCAACAGAAACCATGTTAGATACTTTTCTACTTGTTAGTCCAATTGGTTTATCAATTAAGAATATTCCGTCCATATAACACAAAAAGGAGATATTAATCTCCTTATTTTTTTAATAATTCTGCGATTCTCTCTTCTTTTTTATAGCCTTCATCTAAGACAAAACGAATTTCAGGAACTCTTCTGGTATCAAGCTTACTAGCGAGTTCGCTACGGATAAATCCTTTTGCCTTATTTAAAACTTCTAAAGAAGGAGCAATATCTTCATCTTTGAAGAAAGAGACATATACTGTTGCATATGAGAAGTCTTTAGAGACTTTAACTTCTGGGATTGAAACAAATCCGAGGTGTGGGTCTTTGACTTGAAATTGAATGATTTCAGCGATGTTCTTTCTAATGATGGTTGCAATTCTTTCTTGCTTATTGGCCATTATTCGCCCTCCACCATTTCATATCCTTCAATGATGTCGTTTTCTTTAATATCATTAAAGTTTTCGACAAGCATTCCACATTCATATCCTGCTTTAACTTCTTTAACTTGGTCTTTTTCTCTTTGTAGAGAAGCAAGTTTTCCAGTAAAAACAACAACTCCATCACGGATAATTCTCACTAAAGAGTTGGATTTTATAAATCCATCAGTAACCATACAGCCAGCGATTGTGCCAACTTTGGATACTTTAAAGAGTTTACGAATCTCAGCTTGTCCAGTAACTTTTTCAACGAGTTCTTTCTTAAGCATACCTTTCATCGCCGCTTGAATTTCTTCAATTAAAGCATAGATGATGTTATGTAATCTAATTTCAACTTTTTCTTCTTCCGCTTTTGCTCTAGTTTTAGCATCAGGTCTAACATTAAAGCCATACACGATTGCGTGAGATGCACTTGCTAAAAGGATATCGCCTTCAGTAATTGCACCACTTGTAGCACGAATAACATTAATTTTAATATTATCAGTGTTAAGCTTTTCTAAGGAACTCTTCACTGCTTCAGCAGAACCAGTTGAGTCTGCTTTAATGATAATGTTAATCTTTTGAACATCACCATTTTTTGCCATATTGAATAAATCATCAAGGCTAGCAGCGCTTGTTTTGTTCTTTTCTTTAGCTTCTTTAAGTTGTTTACGTTTTAAAGCGATAGCACGTGCTTCGCTTTCTTCCGCGAAAGCCATAAAATGATCGCCAGCTTCAGGAACTTCGGATAAACCGATAACAGAGACTGGGGTACTTGGAGTAGCAACTTGAAGAACTTTCTTAAATTCATTAGTCATTCTACGAGCTTTACCATATGATGTACCGACTACTAAGTAGTCACCTTCTTTTAATGTACCATTTTGAATAAGTAAAGTAGCTTTCGAACCTTCATTCTTATCGAGTTTGGCTTCAAGAACTGTGCCTAAAGCGTAACGGTCTGGATTTGCCTTGAGTTCGGCCATTTCACTAACTAAGAGAATAGCTTCGAGAAGTCCATCAATATTAATTTTCTTCTTAGCAGAAATCTCAACCATGATATTTTCTCCACCGTATTCTTCAGCGACGATTTCATGGGCCATGAGTTCAGTTTTAACTCTAGAAGGATCTGCACCTGGTTTATCAATTTTATTGATAGCAACAATAATTGGGACACCAGCACTCTTAGCATGGTCGATGGCTTCAATTGTTTGAGGCATAACTCCATCATCAGCCGCTACCACTAATACGACAATATCAGTGACAGAAGCACCTCTACTTCTCATTGCAGTAAAGGCTTCGTGACCAGGAGTATCGATAAAGGTAATCTTTTGACCTTTAATTTCTTTTTGATAAGCACCAATCTCTTGAGAGATTCCACCAACTTCACCAGCGACAAGATTAGAATTTCTAATCGCATCGATAAGAGTGGTCTTACCATGGTCAACGTGACCCATGATCGTAACCACTGGTGGACGTGCTTTGAGTTTAGAAGGGTCATCGTCAATGACGAGATCTTCAAAGTTTTCAGCGGCAACGATTGTTTTCTTTTCAAAATCGAAGCCGAATTGTAAACAGACAAGTCCGATTAATTCATCATCGAGGATGGTGTTAATCGTAATCATTTTTCCTTGCATAAATAGGAATTTGATAATGTCGCTAACAGGAACATTTAGCGATTTAGAAAGTTCGGCGGTTGAGATAGCTCCGGTATAGACAAATGTTCCACCATGAACTTTGGTCTTGATTTTGTCAGCGCTTACTTTAGTAGAAACATTTGTTTCTCTTTCAAAAGTTTTCTTGTTATTTTTTCCCATATCAATCCCTTCTTTCTTTGCTTAATGCTTCTTTTAAGGAATCATAGAATTCATCGTCAATTTCAGTTTTTAATGCTTTTTCAAGCATTTTTCTTTTTTGAGCGAGTTCAATGACCCTTAAATCTTTTTTGATGTAAACTCCACGACCTTGAATGTTTTGATTTAAATCTAAGATGATTTCGTTATTTTGTTTTACAAAACGAAATAGATTTTCTTTTAAATCTCTATTTCTAGAAACAATACACATTCTAAATACTGGTCGGTTTTTGTTCATATTAATTAAAAATTAATCCTCATCGTAATATTGATCGTATTCATCGTAATCAATATCGTCTTCATCAGAATAAATTTCCTCGTTTTCTTCTTCTTCGAGTTCTTTGAGTTCTTCTTCGGTATAGATAGACATTCTTGGTCCATCAGTACGAGCAACTGAAGTTTCTTCTTTTTCTTCTTCAGTTTTCTTTTTGCGGCGGTTGCCACTATTTCTCTTTTGTTGTTTATTTCCTTCTTCCGCTAAGGATTTTTCTAAATCCTCAAGGGTAGTTGTAGTCTTGACTGTGGTTGTAGGAGCTTCTTCAACTGGTTTAACTTCTTCAGTAACAGACGCTTCTTCTTTAACTGGAGTTTCTTCCACGACTGGAGCAACTTCTTCAGCTTTTGGAGCAACTGCAGCTTCTTCTTCAGCAACTTCTTCTAATGTAGCGTCGAAGTCATTTGTCTCTTCTTCATAGTTTCTAGCTTGAGGAGCAACATATCCTTCTGGAAGTCCTGGGAGAGCAGTTTCTGTTGTTTGTTGATAAACAAGAGCTTCTCTTTGAGCTTCTGCAATCTTTTTCGCCTTAGCTTCCATTTCAAGAGAGTTAAGTTCATCAAATGTTTGATATTCAATACCTTCAATAAGGGCGTCAGATTCGATTTTGATATCAATTTTATAACCTGTAAGAGCAACTGCTAAACGAGCATTAACACCTTTTCTACCGATGGCCAAAGATAAGGAGTCATCTTTAACAACGACGAGTGCGCTCTTATTTTCTTCATCGACTTTAATTCCAACAACACGAGCTGGTTTAAGAGCTTCCATGATGTATAAGCCGGTATTATCTTTATATGCGATGATATCAATCTTTTCTTTTGAAGAACCGTTTCCTAATTGAGAAACAACTTTTTGGATACGGCTTCCGTTAGGACCAATACATGCACCTGCTGGATCAACACTAATATCATTAGAGTAAACAGAGACTTTACTTCTTTCGCCAGCTTCTCTAGCGACTGATTTAATGATGATTGTTCCATCATATATATCGTGAATTTCTTCAGTCATTAACGCTTTCAAGAATCCTTCGTTAGAACGGGAAACAACAATTTGGGCACCTTTATTTCCTGTAGCAGCGACACTAGAAACGAATAATTTGATGCTATCTCCAATTGCGAATCTTTCATCTTTAATCATTTCTTTTCTTGGGAGATAAACATTTGTTCTTCCAATATTAATAGAAGCACCACGGTCATCATATTGCTCAACTCGACCAGTGATTAAAGTGTTAATCTTGTCTTTAAATTGTTCATGTAAGACTTCTTTTTCTGCTTCGGCAAATTTTTGTTTCATTAAGTTTTTAACGGTTAAAACAATTGCCTTACGTAATTCATCAAGGTTAGCGTAGATTTTGAATTGATCTCCAACTTCATATTTCTTGGATTTGTCTTCTCCCTCTGCGTCTTCCACTGAGATTTCAAGTAAGTCATCTTGAACTTCTTCAACGACATTCTTCACTTGGTACATTTCAATAACGCCTGAATCTAAGTCAATGTTAACTTCGACAAGTGCGTCATCTCCGCCTAATGATTTGCGGTAGGCTTTCGCCATTGATTCTTTTAATGCATCGATAACTCTATCTCTTGAGATGCCCTTATTAATCTCAATTTGTTCAAGAGCAGCATTAATTTCGCTTACGTTAATAGCCATAAAATAATTTTTCACTCCTTAAAATTTAATTGCTAAACGAATTTTATATATATTACTTTGTAATATAACCACTGTTTTTACTCTTGTTTTTTCTCTATAAGTAAGAGTAATAGAATCTTCGTTAACTTCCACTAAGTCACCTTCGAAGATATTTAATCCATTAATCGCATTATTTACATGGATGTGGACAAATCTTCCAACGTATTCTTTTAATTTTTCTACTTTAAGAGGCTTTTCTGCTCCTAAAGAAGAAACATCGAGGAAATATTTTTCTTCACTATCATCGATTTCATCTAAATAGCTAGATAAGTCTCCAGATACTTTAACAATTGTGTCCATATCAATTGGAGCAACTCGATCAATAACGATAGAGAGGAATACATCACCTTTCTCTACTTTTCTATTAATAGAGATAGGTTCGAATCCTAATTCTTCAATCTTTTTTTCTAATAGATTTTTGATTTTGTTTAAATCCATAGATATCTCCTCAAAAAACAAAGAGTGGCTTGAGCCACTCTTACTTAGTTATAGTAAGATACGTTTATTGCTAAACGCATAATTATATTATTTGAATATAACTTTTATTTCAATAAGTATTTTACTTTTTGTAAATATCGATGCGTAATACATGTCCACTTTTCTTGTCTTTTTTGGAAAGTGGGTCAAAATATTTTCCGTCTTCACCCATCTTTTTAAGGGAACGTTCTCCATATCTAAGTCTACAGAATTCTTCAACGTTATTAAATGAATAGATTTTTTTACCAAAGAATTCATATTCTTTAAATGGGTAAATGACTTCTTTAGGGAACGCTAAAGAGTGAACGTATTTTTTTGGATATTCTTGAAATGGAATAATCACTGTTTGAGAGACATAGTCACTATCTTTATATTTGGTTGCTACTTTTTTTTCATATTCCCTTAGTTTTTTTCTTATTCCTTTAGGATTGATGTGTAAGAAAGCATCCGCAATAACGTAAAACGGCATGATTCTCTTAGCTTTTCTAAGCAACTTAACATGTTCTTTTCTTTCGCCAGGAAC
>JAEDNC010000044.1 GCA_016302705.1 Bacilli bacterium
CTGGTGGACATGGGTGGTTATGCAATCACTCGCCAAGAGTCTCGAACAATAACATCACTATATTCGTCTAAAGAGAGGGTCCTGTGTGCGAGCAATCCCGCATGTCCCTGTCTGAAGGGTTGTTGCATAAAGAGAAGCCTTGTAATAGAGGCTCTTATTTATAAAAACCAAATATAACCGAGAGAGCCTAACTGAATGAGACATGGTGGACATGGGCGGTTATGCAATCACTCGCCAAGAGTCTCGAACAATATCACGTATAAATGTGGCAATATAATACGACACATTTTTATTTGAACATATGAGGATATCTCTCTAACATATAGTTCATATCCTTATCCCCTCGTCCACTTAAGTTAACAAGAATACTTCCATACTTCATATTTCTTGCACACTTAATTGCATACGCAAGAGCGTGAGATGATTCGATTGCAGGAATAATGCCTTCTAATCTAGAGAGCAAGAAGAACGCTTCTGCAGCCTCATCATCACTGATAGCTTCATATTTAACTCTTCCAATCTCATGAAGAAAAGCATGTTCTGGTCCAACCCCTGGATAATCTAATCCACTAGCGATGGAATAAGCATCCGCTACATTTCCTTCCTTGTTTTGAATAACTAGTGAATTAAAACCGTGTAAGACCATCTCTTTTCCAATCGTCATTGTTGCCGCGTTTTTACCAACTTCTAATCCGCTTCCTAAGGCTTCAACGCCAACAATATTAACTGGTTCTTCTAGGAATGCTTCAAACATTCCAATTGCGTTACTTCCGCCTCCTACACAGGCAGTAACTATATCTGGAAGTTCACCAGTCAATTCTTTGAATTGCTCTTTAGCTTCTCTACCGATAATTTCTTGAAAGTCTCTCACCATAAGAGGATATGGATGTGGCCCAACACAACTACCGATTACATAGAATGCAGTTTTATATTCTTTGGCCCATCCTTCAAAAGCAGCATCAACTGCTTCTTTTAAAGTTGCAGTTCCTTTAGTAACAGGAATAACGTTAGCACCTAATACTTTGATTCTATTAACATTTGGTAACTGTTTTTCTATATCAACTTGCCCCATGTAAATATCGCATTCTAATCCGAAGTAGGCAGCTGCCATTGCAACTGCACTTCCATGACTTCCTGCTCCTGTTTCGGCAATTAGTTTCTTTTTGCCAAGATATTTAGCGAGTAACGCTTGCCCCATCGCGTTATTAAGTTTATGTGCTCCTCCATGATTAAGGTCTTCTCTTTTAAGATATATTTGTACTTTTCCTAAATAATTAGAGAGATTTTGACAGTGATAAATAGGTGTAGGGCGTCCTTGATAGTTCTTTCTAATATCGCGTAATTCGTTGATAAATTTAGCGCTTTTAGCGATAGTTAAATATCCGGCGTAAACTTCATCAACTGCTTTTTGCAAATGTTTAGGAAGAAATGATCCCCCATATCTACCAAAGTATCCATCTTCACTTGGATATTGCTTACGATAGTTTTTAAAATCAATATCAATACCTTTTAATGGTGAATCTTCAAATAATCTTTGTCCTTTAATTCTTCTATCAAGAGGCTTCTTTGCATTCTCTGGAATAAGATAGCGGTGGTTTTCATAAATTGCACCTTCTATACGTTTTTCTTGAAGTAACGCACGCACTCTTCTTTCGTTGATTTCCCACTTCTTAGCGGTTTCACTAACTGATAAATATTTCATACCTATATCTCCTAAACGGTATAATCTTTATACCTTATTATATTCCGTATATATTTAAAGGCAATTATTAGTTTTTAAAGATAGTAAAACAAAAAGTGATGCTGAGCATCACTTTTTGAACTTCAATATTATTTGATTTATTTGTCTGGATTGAACTTTCTAATTGGTAAGTATTTAAATACTTGTTGTTGATATTTGGCATATAAAGGATACTTGCTTGATGAGATAGCTTCTCCAAGTGCAGAACTACCGCAGAAAAGAAGGACTAAGAATAGTGGTCCAATCATTGACCAGTTAAAGATAGCGGCTTTACATACTCCAGCTCCAATAGCGAAGATATATAAGCAAAGCCAAATTGCTTGTTCTCCTAAATAGTTTGGATGTCTGAAATATCCCCATAATCCAGTTGTGTTAAAACCGATATTATATGGTTCTGGCATATCATCAAGTGTCTTACCTTCTCTAAGAAATTTCTTTTTATTTTGATGGAATCTCCATTGCTGTTCATCTGCAACTGTCTCTAAAATTAAGAAAAGCATAGAACTAACTGATGCAACATAATCAAAGACTCCAAAAGGAATAGTTGATCCCATACACGCTAACGCAGGTAAACAAATAGTGAGAACGATGAGATTTTGATAAATACTGATGAAGAATAAATCAAATGCACACCAAGTAAATCTATTTCCTAAGATTTTTGTTTTTCTTAAGACTGCCCAACGGTAATCTTCTTCACCAGTCCAAAATTTCAAACGATAAGCACCTTTTCTTGCAAAGTTGATAGTTAATCTAATTCCCCATAAGGTAACAATAATAGCATAGACAACAAGTCTAATATCCATTCCGCCTTTGGCAGCAATTACCCAAGTATAAGCAATAGGTAAAATTGACCATAATTTATCCATTTGAGAATTATTGTGAGCAAGTTCTCCAGCGATAAAACAATATAATATGCTTCCTCCACAGATGATGGCTAAGATGAGTAGAGTTTCTAATTGAACGTTGTCTAACGATAAGTCACCAACAAATAAAGCAGTTATTGATAAACCGATTACCACTAGAGCAGTTAAAACTGTTCCGATATATTTTTTCATAATATCAATCCTTTCAGTCAATGGATAAATATTACACACTTATTATAAATAAGAAAACACATTTTTTATGGCTAATTTTTTGTTCTTATATTGTATATAGTGTTAATAGGCTATAATAAATAATCATTATGATTACCTTAGAGAAGATTTCTAGAGTTTACACCCGAAAACAAATATCTGATGATGTCATCGCACTTAATGATGTTTCATTAACTCTCCCTGAGAGTGGCTTTGTTTCGATTGTCGGGGCTTCTGGAAGTGGTAAGACTACTTTACTAAATGTTATCGGTGGATTAGATAAACCAACAGGCGGAAGAATGATTGTTGATGGAGTTTCTACTGATAACTTTAAAGATAAAGATTGGGATGCTTATCGAAACGAGAAAATTGGTTTTGTGTTACAAAACTGCTACTTACTTCCTCACCTTAATGTTAGAGATAATGTAGCGGTAAAACTTCAAATCTCAAATCGTAAAATCGAAAACGTTGATGAACTAGTGGATGCTTCTTTAAAAGAAGTAGATTTGCTAGATAAGAAATTCGATAAACCAAAAGCCCTTTCTGGTGGCCAAAAACAAAGAGTGGCAATCGCTAGAGCAATTATTGGAAAACCAACCGTCATTTTAGCGGACGAACCAACCGGTGCTTTAGATAGCAAAACAGGATCTCAAATAATGGAAATCCTTAAAAAATTATCTAAAGATCATTTAGTGGTTATGGTGACTCACAACCACGAATACGCCTCTAAATATTCTGATCGTATTATTGAACTTAAAGATGGAAAAATTACTGCAGATTCCGCCCCAATTACCCAAAAAGAGGCCGAAATTGACGATAAATTAGGCAAAGTCTCTATTCCTTTGCACACTTCATTAAAATGGGGAGTTAAGAATCTTATTGTCAAAAAATATTCTACAATCTCAATCGTTCTAGCAAGCTCACTTGGCTTAGCTGGAGTTGGATTAATTCTTTCAATTAGTAGTGGTGTTTCAAAGACATTTGTAGACACGGAAGAAAGAGCCTTATCTATTTATCCAGTAACTATTTCTTCATATGCAAAATATTCTAGTGAAGGAAGTACTTCTGAATATGAAGAATTTACAGATGATCAATATGTCTTCGTTGATTTAAGCCAATTAGCCACTCAAGATCATTTGAATTACATGAGTGATGATTTCCTTTCTTATATGGGTAATATGCCAAAGGAATACTATAACGTCTCATATAAAGCATCAGCGACAAACTTTAACTTGTTTACTAAAGTAAATGACTCAAAATACAAAAAAGTCGCTTCAGTGTACGATAGCTTTTATAAGAGTATTGATGATTTTGATTTCTTAGAACTTCAATATGATTGCTTAAGCGGTCATTTACCTAGAGGAGAAAACGAATTAGCGTTAGTGGTCGATTCATACAATCGACTCACAGGAGCAACATTACAATCTCTTGGATTTGATGTTGATGCAATTCATTATAGTGAACAAAAACTTACCTTTGATAGCATTGTCGGCAAGAAATATAAATATGTTCCTAATAATGATTACTATTATTACGATACTTCCACTCAATTATTTAAAGTACGTGAAAAAACTGTACAAGAATTCTATGAAGAATCCACTCACGAACTAACTATTACAGGCATTATCAGAGAAAAAGAAGATTCGGATAATCCTTTGCTTAAATCAGGTATCATTTACAATCCTGCATTTGAAAAAAATGTCATTCAAAACGCTAACGAATCCGATATAGTGGTTACTCAAAAATCACTTGGAAAGAGCAAAAATGTCATTACCGGTA
The DNA here is from genome assembly GCA_016302705.1 of Bacilli bacterium. GTDB lineage: Bacteria > Bacillota_I > Bacilli_A > RFN20 > CAG-826 > UBA2450. The sequence goes on from JAEDNC010000044.1 coordinate 4,594, forward strand.
ATCCTATTATTGATATTCAATCAGGTAGTACAACTTACAGTTCTGACTATGTATATGAGGCACATTTATTTAATATGGGTGCTTTTGATAGAGTTACCACTCTTTATTACTTTACTAAAGATTTTGAATCAAGAAGTGCGATATCTGACTATTTTGATAAATATGTATCTGATGAAGAAGTTGATTTTGGAACTTTGACATATAACGACTATCTTGATAGAGTCACAGTTCAATTTAATGGTGCACTCTCATTAATGACGAGCGTCTTATATGCCTTTGCTGTTATTTCTGTTATTGTCAGTGCAATCCTTAACGCTATACTTACTTATATATCTATCCACCAAAGAACTAATGAAATTGGCTTATTAAGGTCTTTAGGCGCTAGAAAAATAGATATTGGTTTAATGGTGGAAACTGAATCACTTATTACAGGTCTATTTGGTTCCTTTTTAAGTATTCTTCTATCGATAATTCTTGTTCACCCAATAAATAAGTTACTAAAAGGTGCTATATATCAGCACAATTTTTACTTATTAAGTTCTACGACATTTACTCTTCCTGGCTTCCAGTGGTGGGTAGCTCCAATCATGGTAGGTTTAGGTTTATTAACTGCTCTTATTTCTGCTCTTATTCCATCTATTATTGCTAGCAAAAAAGATCCTGCTAGAGCAATTAATGAATAACATTTTATTCATAAAAAAATAATATTGTTTTTGTTTGTCTTTATTTTTAATATGTATATAATATATTGGTTAGTTGTCTCTAACTAACTTGAAAGGATGGCCTATGTCACCACTTGTTATATTAAGCTTATTAATCCCGTTAGCAGGTACAACTCTTGGTAGTGCTATGGTTTTCTTTTTGAAAAAGGAAATCAACCAAAAACTACAAAAAGTATTGCTTGGATTTGCTTCTGGCGTGATGATTGCTGCTTCAATTTGGAGTTTGCTCCAACCTGCAATCGATAATTACGAAAAAGACGATTACAGAATGTGGTTAATTCCTGCGGTTGGTTTCTTAATTGGTGTTGGCTTCTTACTTTTACTTGATTACTTAATCCCACACATGCATATCAACAAAGGTGAAGAAGGTAAAGTTAAGAACAAACTATCTAAAACCTTTAAGATGATGCTTGCAGTTACGCTTCATAATGTTCCAGAAGGATTATCGGTTGGTGTTATTATCTCTAGCGCAATCACTGGCAATATTAATGAACAGGCAATGCTTGCTTTGTCTATCGGCATTGCAATCCAAAATTTCCTAGAAGGTGCAATTGTTTCTATGCCTTTAAAGGAGGAGGGTTGTTCAAAAACAAAGGCTTTCTTGCTAGGTTTTCTCTCCGGAGTAGTGGAACCAGTCGCTGCTTTACTCGCAATTGGACTCACCTCTTTAGTATCATCAATCTTACCAATTACTTTAGCGTTTGCAGCAGGTGCAATGATCTATGTTGTTGTTGAAGAATTAATCCCAGAGGCTAACGAAGGTAAGCACTCTAACTTAGCAACTATCGGCCTAGCAGTTGGCTTTGTTCTCATGATGGTGTTAGATATTGCGTTAGGATAAAAATATAAATAAATACATTATCAAAATTGATGACATGATGTGTGGAATGTGTGAGACATACATTAATGATGTCTTTAGAAGAAATTTCAAAATCAAAAAAAGTATCCTCTTCTCACTTTAAAAGCAAAGCAATTGTTATAACTCATGAGGAATTAACTGAGAAGTTATTAAAGTAGCGTTTAAGTCGACAGGTTATAAACTCCTCTATATTAAAAAAGAAGAGGCAATTTAAATAAGATTATTTTGGTAACTCTATTATAAATAACCAAAAAACCATCTCGTTCTCCTTCCGAGGTGGCTTTTATTATATAAATTTCATTTATAATACGTATTTTTCTATAACGTATTTAACTCCGCTTTCATCAATTGATGGAGCTTTTATTTTTGCTGCTTTAATGACTTCTTCTTTTCCATTGGCCATTGCTACTCCGTATTTCACTTCTTCAAACATCGATATATCAGCGAGATCATCTCCGATTGCCATTGCACGATTTTTAGAAATATCTAACTCTTTTAAAACAACTTTAATACCTTCGCCTTTAACATGAGGAACGGTGCAAACATCCACTCCATAGTCGTGGTAACGGAAATAATAACTATCCTTAGGCATGATAGACATGAATTTCTCGTCTAAATCTTTTTGTGCAAATAATGTGAGTCCAATAACATCTTGATTATGATAGTCTTCTATAGGAGGGATATTCTCTGGATATGTATTGAAAAGCTGCTTAACAGCTTCATCTTCTTCAGCAATAAAGAAACAATCGTATCTTCTAACGCCTTCAACATTAACGTTTAGCTTTATTGCTAGATCGCATAGTCTTTCAAACACTTCTTTCTCCATGATTGTTTCATAAAGAATTTTATCTTTGTATAAGACAAAGCCTCCGTTTGCAAGGATCATTCCATCAGGAGTGAAGATATCAAGAATCTTAATTTCTTTTACCGAATGATATGGTCTAGCGGTGCAAAAGAATATAAGAACTCCCTTCTTTTGGGCTTCTTTTAATGCATTTATTGAATCGATATCGAAAAATGGTGGTCTAGTTGACCAGTTAAGAAGCGTGCAATCAATATCAACAAAGACAATATCAATTTTGCTCATACTACTACTTTACTACTTTGTAGCCTGCTTTAATGATAGCTTTTTCAATTAACGAATCTTTGATTTCTTTTTTTGAAATGATGACTGCTTCGTTTTTCTCTAATGAAACTTCT
>JAEDNC010000045.1 GCA_016302705.1 Bacilli bacterium
TGTCTTCATCTTTAATGACATCAACTAGTTTCTTTCCTTTATCTTCTCCAGAATCAATAATAGAAGAATCATCTCCTCTTAAAGATAATTCCCAGAGTTCAGAGAGCAAATCTTCTCCATTACCTTTACCAAATTGACGGAAATACTCACCGCCCCAAATGTAAGATTTCACAGATGGTTTTAATTTAATTACTTTATTCATAATTTCTTACCGAAAATAATATAACATAATAGTTATATTTTTATATCTTAGTTTAGTGAATTTTTAATTATTGAATGATAAATAACACAAAAGACTAAGGATTTCGAAGTCCTTAGCCTTTATTCGATGTTATTAATTAGAACAATGTGATGTTATCAAATGATAAGTAAACACCTGTGTTGTTGAAGTCTGCAATTTGGAAATTGTAGATGTTTCTGTTTCCATCTCCAGATCCACTGCCGAATCCCATTGCAACATATGTCCATTTACCTGCAATAGCGGTAACTGTACCAGTTTCACCATTGCTACTGAAGTTTTGACCTTGGTAATACCACATTCTTAATGTGATGTTATTTTCTGATGGATTGTAGACCCAGAATTGAACGTTTTGAACTGCTTTTGCTGGTGAGAAATCACTATTGAAGTTAAGAGCAACTGCTCCACCAGAATATCCTCTACGTTTGAGAGAACCTGTACCAGAAACAAATTCTATTGTATTGCTTGTGATTCTATCAGAATTACCAGTATCAACTGCCCAGCCTCCACTCATATATCTACGTTTGAAAGTGTTTTGAAGTTCTGCTGTTGTTCCATCACAATCCCACATATTGCTTAATCTTGTAGCAGTAATTGATCCATTATTACTAACGTTACCACTGATTGTTCCAGAACATGAAATGTTAATAATTCTATCGTTTTCAGCATCATATGTACCTGTGATTGTTCCATAAGTTGCATCTAAATAACTACCAGTTGTAGCAATTGAGATATCTTTAGTGTTTTCGTCATATGTGACACTAGTTGCTTGTGCGTCTTTGTTTGCTAATCTAACAGCAACTAAACCATTAGTCTTATTTCCAAGAGCGATGACGATAGAGAAACTACTACCCATAATTGTTGCATTACCTTTAAATGTTCCTTCTGGATAAGTAGGTGTTTGAATGACAGGAGCCTTATATGTTTCATATGGGTTCTCTGTAAAGATTTCAATGTCATCAACTGGGACATACACTATAGATGAAGTTTTGCAATAGAAACTATATCCATAGAATTCTTTACTTGGATCAAGATTGATTGTGTATTGTGACCAATCAGATCCTGCTGGAATTACGACAGAAGTTGCATCACCTGTATTATCACCAACACCTGTGACAGGGTTGACATAAAATAATCTCACTTTAACTGTAACATCAATGTTTGAATTTGCATCTCTACTTTGGTTCAATGCACCATGAGCCCAGAACGAGAATTTTGTTCCTTTACCCATTGTTTTTGGAACGTGGTATAAAGATTCAAAGTTAACATATCTTAAACCATTGCTTGTTGATCTAAATTGTGCTGCTTTAGAACCATTATGTCCGCCTGTAGAATCAAGGTATAACCATGTATCGTTGCCCATGATTTGCCAGTTCTTATCTCCAAACAAAGATTTTGTTGAAGATTGCGTTGAATAATAATCAGCGTGATAGTTGCCTCTTAAACCTGTCATATTATTGAAGTTAGCGTGATTATTATCATAACCAATACCTGTGCTAGAGAAGTTTTCAAAATCATCGACTTTAAAGACTTCGTTAAAGATTAATCCATTGAAATTTGAACCAGCGCCTTTAGAAGAATCAACTGTTAATGTATTTCTTCCTTCGTTGACACTGAAGTATAAGTTACCGACATTAAGTGCTGCCTTAACTTGATTACCTTCAACAGAAACTGTTCCGTTATAGACTTGGTTTTCCACCATATTTAATGTTCTAACTTCGATGCTAGTTCCATTAATTGTAGCACTAAAGATTGTATCACCTAATTTACCTGTATATCTCTTTCCTAATTGAGCAATATTTAAGAAATCTCTTTCTGTACAGGAATATTTCACCGCAATACTTGTGATGTCGATTTCACTATCTCCGTTTGTAAAATAGAAATAGCTTGGAGCGATGGCAGAGAGATCGATTTCAGTGTTAGATGTAACATCCATCTTTTCGGTGAAAATCTTACCTGATAAATCTCTGCTAACGCTTAATTGAAGTCCAGAACCGGAATAAACAACTTTCATACTTTGGATTCCAGTAACTCGACCATTATAATTACCCTCTGTAACGTAATTATAAATAGCACCGTGAGGGGCTAACTTGGCGTAACCACTTGTTGATGTTTTTGCAAGTAAGTTGTTGACAACGACTGTGCCTACTTGCTTAGTCACTATTTGTGGAAGATAAGCATCCGCAACAACCTTGTTGTTTGCGTCAAGTGTCATGGTGTAAATCTTATCAGCTCTAGCAACCATAAGGTCTTTGATATTGGTATCGCTTGCAACGAAAGCACCAACACCAGCAAGAGCCAATGTGAATGTCGACAAAATCAGGAACAATTTTCTTTGTTTCATAAAATACCTCCATTGTAAAAAGTTTGTTTTAAAAACAATAAATGTTCTACCTTTATAAACATTTTCAAATGTTTTGCTTACTTTTACAAAGTAGGTCTAGTGAACATCTGGTGATAAAAGTAAACAAAATGTAAACAATTTAATATTTCAATAAACAAAAAAACCTGTTTCCAGGCTTTTTCGTTAGTTTTTGTTTACTTAAAGTTTCCTAAGTTCAAAATTATCAGGAGTGATGTTGATTTTAAATACAGGCATTTTGTAAACAGAGAAATTGTTGTTTATCACTAATGTCACGTATTCTTCAAAACCTTTGATTTTCACAAAAATCGTATTAATTTTGTGTTGTGGTTCTTCATCATAACAAGAGACTTTTAAGAATTGATTTGGAGTTGCAACCTTACATACTTCTTCTTCGATTCCTTTTGCATTTTTCTTATCGAACACTACTTGAGTGCCTTCTTGTTTAAGGATGAATTCATAATCACCATCTTCAACACCTAAATCATCATAGACGAGGGTGTCTCCACCATTAATTTTGATTGTGGTCTTACCGTTTTTATTTGTGACATGGCAATTTGCCTTGTTTTCAAAGATTTCTTCTCTTGAGAATAATGAATCATCATCTTTATTGAAGAGATACATCTTATCAAGTGGGAGATAAACACTTATATTGTCTCCAGATTTAAATTTTCTATTCTTATCAGAACGGAAAATAAGATATGGAGTAACTCCATCCATAGAAGCATAGATAATGTTGTAATTTGTTCTTTCTTCAACAAATTCAACCTTTGCTTTTAGTTCAACATTAGCTTCATTAGATTCCATTTCAACATGTTCTGGTTTAACCGCTAAGAAGATTGGTTCATCTTTCACTCTTGCTAATAAGTGAGATGTATAATCAGTATCTAATTCAAGCTCTTGCTTACCAATAACTAACTTATTGTCTTTAATAGAGCAAGGAACTTTGTTATATGAAGGCATACCAATTAAGGAATGCTCACTATCTTTATCAAAGAGATAGACTTTCTCTTTTGAGAATTCGATATGAATATCATCTTGAGAATTAATATCAATGGTTAATGGAGCTTTTAAAACAACATGTTGTTTATGTCCTTCAATGGTTGTGTAAATAATTGTTTCATCACCAAGTTGTTCCACAGCTTCAACATGAGCAGGAATACCAGTCTTGCTAACTGAAACATGATCTGGACGGATACCAAAAAGATATTTCTTTTCAAAACTGATACCACTATTCTTGATTTGTTTAGCGGTATTATCTTTAAGCCAGACAACATTAGATTCCACTCCTTCTAGTCTAACTCCAACTTTGTCATCTTTTTCCACTAAATCGCATTCGATAATGTTCATTTGTGGGGACCCTAAGAAGGTTGCAACGAATAAGTTAGTTGGATCTTCAAATAAGGTAACAGGAGCATCTGCTTGTTGAACAAATCCTTTATTCATAACAACAATAACATCACCCATAGTCATCGCTTCGGTTTGGTCATGGGTAACATAAATAAATGTTGTTTGTAATTTCTCATGTAACTTAGTGATTTCGGTTCTCATTTGAACACGGAGTTTAGCGTCTAAGTTAGATAATGGTTCATCAAGAAGGAAGACGTTTGGTTCACGGACGATTGCTCTTCCAAGAGCGACTCTTTGACGTTGTCCACCAGAGAGTTCTTTTGGTTTACGGTCAAGTAAGTCAGAGATTTCAAGAGTTTCGGCAGCCTTTAACACTTTCTCTTTAATAACATCAGGTTTTTCATGACGTAACTTTAAAGAGAAACCCATATTTTGATAAACAGTCATATGTGGATATAACGCATAGCTTTGGAAGACCATCGCGATATCTCTATTTTTACTTTCAACGTCATTCACTAATGCATTATCAATATAGAGTTGACCAGAAGTAATTGATTCAAGTCCTGCAATCATTCTTAAAGTTGTGGATTTACCACATCCAGAAGGACCGACTAAGACGACGAATGACTTGTCTTTAATATCAAGATTGAAGTCATTAACCGCTCTTACGCCTCCGTTATAGACTTTGTAAACGTGTTTGAGTTTTAATCCTGCCATAAATTTATTCCTCCATTTGTTTATAAGTTGATAAACCTTTTAGGTAGATTTCTTTGTAAGATTCTTTGTTGATATATTTATCAAATGCACTGATGACATTGAGGTTCCAAATTAATAATCCAATTCCGCTTAATGCTATTAATAGGACTACTCCAACAAAAGCGGTAATATCCATAATCGCAAATAAGCTCGCTAAGATTCCTGGATGAATGATGATAAATAACAAGTTTTGTGGGAATCTCATTAAGGTCATAATAAATGAGTTCTTTAAGACAAACCTCATCTTGTTGGTGTACATCACAATTTGTCCAATTGAGTAATACGCGACCATAAGGACCATAACTGCTTGGATAATCACTATCGCTATTCCTAATCCTGCAATTGTGGTGTTATAGCTAGAAACATAGAAGTAGAAGAAGAAAAATCCAATTACTGCTAAGGCTAAACTTGCCCCAACAATCATTCCTACAATTACTCCTTTTTTCCACTCATCTCTTAAACCGATAAAATAACTACTAGAAGCATATTCTCCTTCCGCGTGAATGATCTTCTTTAAGCAATAGAAGAAGCCAGTTAATCCAGTAAAGGCAAACGGCATACTAATTAAGAAGCTTAATCCTTGAATGATGAATATTGTCATTAAAGCGTTAATCGAAGTCGCGGTCTTACTTAAGATATGAAAGAGAACAATGGAGACGATTAGAGGCATATTGAACACGGCTTGAAGTAGAGATAACTTCAATAGTTCAACAAAGCGATGTTTCATAATATCAAAGAACTGTTTAGTTCTTGTTTTTGGTCTTTCACTAGTTGAGTAATCTATAGACTTAATCTTTTCTTCTCTCATAAAGATTTCTCCACGAGATAATGCATATAAGTTAATGCGTTATCGTAATATTCATTATTTTCTGAAATCACTTTTCCTAAGTTTGTGCTTGTGATTGATAAAGTTAAATAATAATCCTTAGTCTCGTCAAAGGTCATGTAATTAGAGTAGAAGGAAGCTTCTCCCTTCTTTTTAATTAACACTCCATAGTCTTTTTCGTGACTAGTGTAATATTCATTTGAATTAAATAAATAGGTTTCTTTCACGTAATTATCCATCTCAACGAAATAATGATCAGCGATTTCTGAGAATCTCGTCATTGTTTCATCATCGAGAATAAAGATATCGCAATCAGCAAGATAAACTTGTAAGACAGTAAGATATTCCACTCCATTAGGAAGGAGCCCTTTATAATTAACTTCTCTTAATTTTTCTTTGCTATAGTGTTCAGTTTGAATATCGGTTAAAAAGGAATCGTCTTTTATATCAGCGGCAAAGAACAATGTGAGCTTTTCATGTTTACTTGGTTGGTGAAAAGCGTAAAATCCCCATACCCAAAGCACTGACATAAGTGCGATTGATATTGGATATATATACCAAGTGTGGGCGAGGCTCTTTTTGATCGCCACCTTATTTAGTAGCTGCATTATTAATCTCCTCGCTTCTAATGATGATGTTTTGATATGTCGCTAAACGGTAAGCCATATTAGGGACAAATTGATAATCATTATCAAGAACATATAAATTATCAATGTAGTCGTTTCCTCCTTCTTTATAGGAGAATTGGAGAACACGATAATCCACGTTGTTAAATGTACGATTATCTATTTCTTTTAAGTACACTAAGTGTCTTCTTTTCTCTAATGAGACATTATTCATGCCTCTAAATAAGTTGTAATAATGATAGACAACTGGGAAGACATTAATGAAATAAAAGATGATGAAGATAATATATAGAGCGTCCACTACGATATTAAGGATTAAATTAAGATCGTAATCGAGTCTAGATAAGAGTAATGAGGCAACTGAACCACCGATAACGAGGATAGATAAAATAGAGACAAACACAATATGTAATATAAAGCGTCTCTTACTATTTCTTTTTCCTTTCTCGATATCGATTAAAGTCACCATAATTTAATTAACCAAGCCAATCAACGATTGCTTTTTTAACAGCTGCTCCCCAAATAACATATCCATATTGTGACATATGTAAGCCATCATTTCTAAAGTAAGCTGCATTTGGTGCTCCAGTTTCTTTAAGTAAACCTTCTCCAGCATCAATACAAGTGAGATAATCATTATCACTTTCATATTCCCTAGCGTATGCATTTGCAATATCAAAGTCTGGTTGAAACTTTAAGAAACCAGGTAATTTGTTAATTAAAACGTAGAAGATATGAGTGTTTGGTAAATACTCATGTGTCTTATCGAATAATTTCTTTAAGTTATTCGCGGTAGTTTGACCGTCCTTATTGTTATTGATGATATCATTAACACCAACGTAATAAACAACAGCCTTTGGTGAATAAGGTAAAAATAATCTTTCAAATAAGGAATTAGTCCATTGTTCCACTGTAGTGCCGCCAATACCGTGGTTTCTAGTAACGATTGGACTCATATCCTCGTAAGAAGTTTCCCACATTTCCATAGAAGAAGAACCGCCAAGCATGATGTGATAATTTTCAACATCTCCACCCTTATTTTCATAAGCAGCAGCTTTTTTTTCATAATATGGGAAATAGTTTCCGATATCTAATTGAGCAATCTTTTCATCGGTAGCGGTGATTTCAAAAGTTTCTCCACTACTAACATTAACTGTAATCTTCTTATGTTCTTCGTCATAAGTAGCGCTAG
>JAEDNC010000046.1 GCA_016302705.1 Bacilli bacterium
ATTAGAAACATCAACAACGCTTCCGTCTTCGTAAGTAGCTTGAACAATAGGAGTAACAAATTCTTCTCCAATGTAATAATGAGATTTAACTGGGTTTGTAACTTCTAGTTTTGTAATCGCTGGTGGTAGTGCTTCAATAACATTAATCGTGTATGAAGTGGTCTTTCCTTCATAAGTAACTGTAATAGTCTTTTGTCCTGGCGTTGTAGAACTAAATCCACTAAAAGAGGCGCTTTCTTTCACGTTTTGAGTACTTCCATCATCATAATGAGCAATGACATCTGGTTTAACAAATTCTTCATTGATTTGATATTCGGTTTTTGGATTATCAATAGTGATGCTCACTAAAGTTTTTTCTTGAGAAGAACCAAAACATACTGATTTAGTTTCAGCGTTTGTGTTACCCCAAATACGACATGCATATTCTGGATGATCAATAAATGGATTTCTATTTCCTTGGAGGTATTCAGCACCTTCATTTCTATTTCGTTCTCTTTGTTGAACAGGGTATCTTAAATTCCATTTGAGCATATGAGACAATCTACCCATTAAGTTATCTCTATTACTATTAGATGTTGGGTGTGAATCAGCTTCAATAAGAGATAATGAAGAAGACGCAACTACACAGTAGAAGATAATTCTAGCGGAATCACCACGATATGATTCAATTCCAAAATCTTCCATTGCTGGATCCCATCCACTAGATTGGTTGCACTTTCCTTCAACGTAGAATGAGTTGCCTCTACTTCCATTTTCTGCATTTAATGTTGGTCGAGGCATATGAATATCTTTTTCAACTATGTTGCCTCCATGACTTTTTGGCCAAACATGTTCTCTATTCATTCCACTAGTTGCAGATTTACTAGAATAGAAAGTTAATAGTTTAGTGCCATAAGGTTGACCGTTATTATCATATTTAACAGAATTTGGATCATAATCTGTGTATTTGAATTGTCCAGATGGGGAAGTACCCATACTGGCATATCCCACTGTACTTTTTCTCTTAGTAGCGTTAAGACTGCGAAGCGCACTTAATAAATCGTCTCCTTCTAACGAATCGCTAATAGAGGAATAATACGTATCTCCATCATGATTGGTGTAATAACAAAATGTTTCAGAATAGTTAGATTTGCTATTTGAAAAAGCTGCCATCCCAATTGAGGAGCAAGCCAAAATGCCTAATAGGCTTAATATAATAAAATTCTTGCGCATATGACGACAATTATACCATGTATAATTAAAAAGGGAACAACAAAGTTCCCTAATCAAGTTTTAAACCAGACACATTATCAACCGGCAAAGAGAAAATGATACCTTGCCCCATAGTGTCTAATCCCGCAGCCTTATTAATTGCCGCCATAACATTATCTCTAATGTTTTCATTTACCAGGATATAAAGCATTTCTTTAGATGGGGTAATAACTATGCCATACTTCTTTTCAATGTCTTTAGTTCCGCTTCCTCTAGCGTGAGAAATTGTGCCACCTCTAGCACCTGCTTCTCTAGCCGCGTCCATGACCTTGTCAGAGTGGCCTTCGTTAACGATAACGACTACCACTTCATATTTTTCTTTTTTAACTTCTTTTTCTGCCATAAGTTTACCCCCTTACAGTTTGGGTTAAGAATTTATAAATCTTAACTCCCATAACACTAGTTAATCTAATTGTATAAGCAATGCCTCTATTATTCTTACTTGCTACAAAGTAGACATCTAATTCTTTTTTGATATCTGGCACTGCATCTTCTCTAACAATGGAGTAGACAATATCTTTTCCAGTATCTTCACTTCCTAAGATATCTCTAATCGCATTACTCGCTGTTCCTTCACCATATTTTAAGAATTGAGCAGAACTCTTATTGAGTTTAAAAATACGTATAATATTGTCGCCTTGTCCACGAGGAACAATAACTGTGTATAACACTAATCTTTTAATATCATCACGCTTTTCAAAAGCAGGACATTGTTCTTCGTTAGAAGTAACTTCCTTTTTCTCCTTTTTAGCTACTTTTACAGGTTTTTTAGGAGCGTGTTTAGTTTTAGTAACTACTTTCTTTTCTTTTTCCGCCATAGATATAATTTACACCTTAATTGAAATGAATAATTTCGTTATTACGAACATCGTGGATTTGATCTCTGACAACGTGTAAGGCATGAATAGTTTGGAACTTATTCGCTAAGCCTAATAGTTGAATTGCCATAATAGGAGTTAAAGCAACCATAGAAACAACACCAAAAGCAGAATCATAGAATTCTACTCCATGTGTAATACCATTTTTAGAAGAAAATAAACCGATTACCAAAGGTAAAACAAAGCTTACCGCCATTGGACCAGAGGCTGTTCCACCAGAGTCAAAGGCAATTGCTGTATATAAATCTGGAACAAAGAACATCATTGTTAATGAAATTAAATATCCAGGGATAACGTACCACATAATTGAGAATTTGAAGATTGCTCTAATAACTGATAAGCAAATAGCGGCGCCAACACCAATAGAAAGAGTGACGAGTACTGTTCCCTTTTTAAGTTGACCACTAGACATATCTTCAATTTGAGTAGTTAAAACATGGACTGCAGGTTCACATAAGATAGTGACCGCCCCAATAACGAAAGCAATAACGATAACTAACCAATCTGGTTCGTTAGCAAGTTCTTGTCCAACCTTTAATCCAATTGGAGACATCGTGGAACCAACCGCAGTTAAGAACAAAGTTAAACCAACAAATGAAACAAGGAATCCATTTAATAAAGAAAGAACTTTTTTCACTGATAATTTGATATAGATTGCTTCATAAATGAAGAAGATAACTAAAATTGGAGAAAGAGCCATAGCAACTTCAACCATTGACCCCATACTTGAATAGTTAGCCTTAGGTAATAAAGCATCTAAAAATTTAGATCCGATATATGCCCAATCAACTGTCAAAGATAAATCAGGGGAAGCAGATTCTGGAACTGTATATTCATGAAATCCAGAAGAGTTGATTAAAATCAAAATGATCATCGTTAGAATAGGACCAACAGAGGCTAAACCAACTAAACCGAAGGAACTATCTTTTGATTTGTTACCACCACGAGTCATAGCAACTCCAGCGCCAAGAGCTAAGATAAATGGAACAGTTGCGCTACCAGTAGTAATACCGCCTGCATCAAAAATAAATGGTAAGAAAGCGTGGTTAGCTTCATCAACTTGTAATAAGCAAATAAGCATAAAAACAAGTAGATAGAAGGCTAAATACCAAACATTAAGTGATTTTCTAAAGATAATTCTAAGAATACCAATAACAACAAAGATTCCTACTCCAGCTGCAATTGCACCAATCAATAAGATTGGATTTAAACCAGCTTGTTTAGACATAATTAAGATACTTGGTTCAGCGCATGTTACTAACGCTCCTAATAGGAAAGCAAAAATAATAACGACAATTAATCTTTTTTGTTTAGATAAAGAAGCACCCATATATTCGCCAACTCGAATTAAGCTATTTTGAGCGCCAATTTGGAAGAATGACAAACCAAAAATCATAATGATTGCACCAATAGATAACATGACATAATCATTGTTATTAATCGGGGCAAAACCAGATAAAGAAAGGGCAAAAACAATTGCCACAATTGGCAAAATTGAAATTGCGCTATTCAAAAATGATTTAAAGTATTTGTTCGTCATCATACTACATTGATTATACTTTTAGGGGCTTGTTTATTAAAACAAAAAAATATTTGATTATTTTTTCATGTTTGGGAAAAGAATGAAAAATTCTTTAGGTGTAGGAGCAGTAAATTTCATTGTTTTTCCCGTTAGTGGATGAACTAATTCTAATTCATAGGCGTGAAGTCCAAGTCTTTTAATTGGGTTAGTAGGATTTCCGTATTTATCATCACCGATGATATTATGACCAATATCACCCATATGAACACGGATTTGATTTTTTCTGCCAGAATCAATATGGACATCTAATAAGGAGTAATTACCGTTCTCTGCGATTACTCTATAATGGGTAATTGATAATTGTCCATCGCCTGGTTTCTTTGATGAATACATCATGTTTTGGCTATTCTTTTTTAAGTAAGACTTAATGGTGCCACTTTTTTGTTCTAATATTCCATCAACGATAGCGATATATCCACGTGATTTCACTAAGTCATTCCATTTATCTTGAAGAGCTTCTTGTAATTTTTGATTTTTAGCCACCATTAAAACTCCAGAAGTATCTTCATCGATTCTATGAACAACAAAGATACGATTATGTTTGTCTTTTTGTTGAACATAATCTGTTAACATACGATAAGCAGTCGCGCCTTTTTCTTTATCGCTTGCGATAGAGAGTAGACCACTAGGTTTATTAATAACAATCATTTCATCATTTTCAAAAATGATAGGAAGATTGCTTCTAGTTTTCTTTCTAATTGGAGTCTTAGAAATAATAACCGTATCTCCTTTATATAACTTAAAGTTATATTGAGAGATAGGCGCTCCATCGACACTGACACGGTGATTAGTTAATAATGACTTTACGGAGTTACGAGATTGTCCTTTTAAAGTTTCTAAAAGAAATTCTAAAAGTTCAGAGTCTTTCCTAACTGGAAATTCTCTTATTCCTGAATAGTCTTTGGAGTGGTGTTCAAATCTTTGTTTATTCTTGTTCATGTTGTTTACTCATTTTTCTTTTAATCATTTCCATGAAGAGTTTAGCAACATTAATTTTTGTGGTTTTTTCAAACTCTTCAAAGAAGGCGTTGGAGTTAATCTCACATAATATTGGTTCATCATTTTTTCCAAACAAGAGATCAAGACCCGCGTATTCGATATCAAATGCTTTCGCGATTTTTTCTGCAGTCTCTAAATATTTACCTCTTAATGGGAATTCTCTACTGGAGGCAGTTTGACCAAAATTACTCCTAAAATCACTTTCGTTATATCTTTGGAACGCTCCGACAATTTTTCCATCAACAATAAGGACACGTAATGACTTTCCATAACTTGAAGCGATATATTCTTGGAACTGAATTGGTTGACGACAGTTTTCAGTGTATAGACTTACTAATTCTTCTTTGGTGTTACATAGATAAACACCTGTTCCTAAAGAGCCATAAACCTTTTTAAAGACAAGTGGTAAACCAAGCTCTTCAATAACGGTATCAAGGAATTTTAGGTTACTTCCTACAAGTTTAGGAGAATAAAAGAGAGGTCCTGCAATAGTTTTAGGCATATTGATATCTAGGTCACTACACATGATATTTGTGAGCATTTTGTCATCACACATTTTGATGAAATCTGCTTTGTTGAATAAGCGATAACCTGCCTTCTCTAAGATTCTTGCTAAGTAGATATCTTTATCTAAATAAATCACAAAATCACATTTAGGAATTTTAACAACTGCTTTGTGATCTTTTAGGACCGCTAAAGAGCCATCATTAACTAGATGAGACAAAGAAATACCGAGTTTATTCCCTTCCTCGGTAAATCTTTTTATTTTGTAGGCATTATGCCCTATGTCTTGGTTAGTAATAATAATTCCGTTCATTAGTTATTCAAATTTGTAGTTTTCTTCAAGGAGATTATTAATATAATTAATTTTTCCTTCATTATACCTTTTTATGTCGTGATCTACTTTAGCAAATAAAGTCTTTCTAAACTCATTATATTTTTGCACTCTTGCGTAACTTTCTCTCAAGAGAGTTTTAAACGCTAAGAAGCGTCTATAAGATAAAGATGCATATTCCATTACTCGTAAAGTAATGCCGCATCCGTATACTTTACTCTTTTTAACTAAAACAATACAGTCAATAGTGGATGATTCAGGAAGTCTTTTATAGTCTTTTGATTCTAATATCATCGCAATTGTTGATAAGTCAACAAATTTTGTGGTAGATAAAAGAATATCAACATTTCTAAAAGAACGACAGTTATTAATAGAGGTTGCACCAATATGTTCAATATTGAATTTGAACTGCGGTAAATTGAAAAGGAGATTATCTCTTTCAGAGGCAAAAGCTTGTTCCCATTGTTGTGGTTTATATTCAAATATTTCCATGACTAAGCTCCATCAATATGTCTATCGCAAATTGGTTCATTGCTATCTTTTTCAAACATTGTTGCTGATCTTCCTTTTGAATAGTTGCCAGATACATTTTTACGATTAACGTATTGGTGGAAGATTTCAATCTCTTTAGCTGAATTAAATTTTGCCA
This sequence comes from Bacilli bacterium, assembly GCA_016302705.1. Taxonomy (GTDB): domain Bacteria; phylum Bacillota_I; class Bacilli_A; order RFN20; family CAG-826; genus UBA2450. The sequence goes on from JAEDNC010000046.1 coordinate 6,195, forward strand.
TATAGAAGCTATCACCCATAACTCCAGAAAGGACTTTTGGATATCTGCCTGCTCCCACTAACTCTTTGGCAAAGGTTCTTTTAATATCTTCATCGGAATAGAAATATTGAGCATTGTCTCTTCTACTACTAGTTGCACAGTACGCTTTAGGTGAGCAAATAGGTGTAGGATTTAAATCTGCCATCACATCCGCATATATTTGATACATGTTCACGGAATTTGCGTAATTATGCATGTCAGGAGTGTATCCGCCAGGTGTGCGAATATTAACCTCTAATCCAACGATATCTCCAACGTCTGCAAATCCTTCAATCTTTTTGTTAACCCTAAAGTATTCGATGTGGAAACATCTCTTTTTTAAACCAAAGGCTTTGACAGTATCTCTACCAATCTTTTCAAATTTAGGATCAATAAATGGGTTGCTGTAATAGAAGAACTCTGATCCAGAAATAAGAACATCGCTAATTGATGGTGGACATTCTAGTGAGGCCATAAAAACAACATTGCTATTCCAATCTGCAATTCCATCAAATGTAACTATGTCTCCAGAGACAAATCTTTCGCAAATATATTGAACATTTTGTGGTTTTTTACAGTAGAAAGAACATAATTCATCATAATTTGTAATTTTAAAGCTTTCTTCAGCACCAACGCCAATATCTGGTTTTACAAATAGTGGGTATCCATTTTCTTTAGCGAATTTTTCTAAAGATTCAAAATCATTAACTAAGATGTATGGAGCAACTTTTACTCCTGCTTTTTCAAAGGATTTTTTCATGAGAGATTTTCTTTGATAATTGTCTAACTCATGTTCTCTTAAACCGGTATCAACCCAGAATAAATCTCTTAAAATAGAGTCTTTTCTAAGCCAATATTCGTTATTGCTTTCAATATAATCAATGTGGCCATATTTTCTTTCAAAATAACCCACAGCAGCTTTCTCTTCATCAAAGTTATCAAAAACATTGACTTTGTAATATTCATGAAGCGCTTCTTTTAATTCTGGACATAGTTCGTCATATGGTTGATCACCAATTCCAAGCACTCTAAAGCCAACGTTTTTAAGTGCTACTGCGAATTGGTAATAAGTTTCTGGGAAATTAGGTGATATCAAAACAAAATTTTTCATAC
>JAEDNC010000047.1 GCA_016302705.1 Bacilli bacterium
TTATTCAAGTTGCATATTTACTATCAAGTGATGATGTTATTGAAAGAGAATTTGGTGCTTTTGATTCCGTTCGTGATCCATCACCAAAGTATGTATTCAGTTTAGATGAATATGATATGTCAAAGGATGGAATAACTCATTTTAATATTGAAGATTGGCTTTTATATAAGGTTGATGTCACATTGTCATAAGTGTTATAAAACTCAAATAATTTTAAATTTATAACACATAAGTATAACTTTTTTTGGAAACAGGATAAGGCGTGAAACACTCTGCATAACAAAGTGCTTTCACCATATGTTTTTTGACTGGGAAAACCAGCTTAAAAAATTTAAAGAAAAAGGTAAATTTGCCATGAATGATAATAAAGATAAAGTAATGAATTATTCATATATTTTCGCTAAAAATTTTTTTAAATATAATCAGCGTGTTAATGTCAAATAAAAGTTACCAATTTTGGCAACATTATTTCATCAATTTAATGTTTTAACTTCTCATCCCTCCTTTTGATGTAATCTTTGGTTCTATAGGATGGACCAAGTGACATGCTCCCACCACTTATATAAGGTATGGAACTTCTTAGGAAGAAATGTTAAAATTGGCTAATAAAATTTTTAAAGATTTACTCTATAAAAAGATAAAATGACGGAGAGAAGATACAATGAAACGTAAAATATTGCCTTTTGTAATTTTATACACTTTTCTGTTAACATCATGTGAAAATTTCGGTGGAATTAGTTTTGACAATTCTAGTGTTAGTAGCAGCAGTAATCATCAAACTGAAACTAACAATGGAAAACAAGATGGCACTGAATCAAATCCATATCTTATTTCAAATGTAAATGATTTGAAGTCTATCAGTTCCAAAAAGGGTGATAATCTTTATTTTAAATTAACTGATGACATCGAATTAAACTCGGTAGAAATTGATTTAGGCTATAGTTTTGATAAGCCTTTTACTCATCATTTTGATGGAAATGGCTTTAGTATTTTTAATTTAAAAGTTTCTAGTGATCAAAGTGCTTCAAATGGTTGTGGAACGGGATTATTTGCTTATGCCAATGGTGCGACATTTACGAATATTAAGATTGTCGACGGAAATATAACAGGGTCAGAAAATGTTGGTGGTCTAGTTGGAGAAGCGCTTAATTGCGAGTTTACAAATTGTTCTTATAAAGGAAATGTAACTGCATCAAAAAATGGTGCTGGAGGCATTGTTGGTAAGGCTAGCGAAACTACGTTTACAAACTGTACATCATCAGGAGAGATTAGAGTATATAGTAGAGGTGGAGGTATTCTTGGTTTTGGAACTAAGATTAATATGTCTTTATCTAACTCAAGCATGAATATAACTTCCGATGCTTTTGGACTTACAGGTGCGATGTGCGGATATATGGGTGGTTTAATTGGGGCGTTAGATGATGATAGTTCTATTGGCCAATCGATCAAAGAGTGCTACGCAACCGGAAGTATTGATCAAACAGTTAACTGTATTGGCGGTGGTTATGTCGGTGGTTTAATCGGCTTTATGAATTCATATACTGCAGTTGAAAACTGCTATGCCACAGGTGATGTTAGCAATGTCGGATACTGGGATAGTTCTCAAGATAAACCAACATATTATGGTGGTTTGTGGAAGAATTATCGAAATCCTGCAGGAGCACTTATCGGCGGCATTAACTATCTATATGATGTTAATGTCAAGAATTGTTTTGCTATAGGTAGTGTAACAAATGACAAAGCCTGCGCTCAAACTGACGGCTTTGGTTTATACTGCAAAACTTCATTGGTAGGATTGGTATATGATAATTTTTCATGTACTCACATTAAAGAAGAGTATAGATGCCCACCTACACCAAATTATAGTGCAGGAATGGAGAAATACAGAATTGATATAACACCTGATATGCTTGAGAATTGTCAGGTTCACTTTGAAAATAACTATTGTGTTAGCGATTTAGTTAACACATATTCACCATGCAATTATATTGTCACTAATTACTTAGTTTATAAGAGCATGCCTACTTACACGATAACTAGCAATATCTTAAATGATGAGCTTAAAACACAAGGTACATTTGTTGGCTTTGATTTTGAAAATGTTTGGGTTATGGGAAATGAATATCCTGAACTGATAAACAATAGATGAGTTAATGCTAGAACACTTTTAAATTATTGATTACTATTAACAGAGTGTTTTTGAAGTTAATTTTTGAATTTAATATTTTAATTAAGTAACCCTAAAACAGAAGGATGTTGTTTTCAAAAAAATTCGTTGCTAACGAAGCGGTTTTGTGTTATCCTTATAAAGGCTCTTTATGAGCACAGGTGTTCCGCCAGAAAAGTCACATCTGAGAACATCGATAAATATCAAGAAAAGAGGAGGGATTGTTATGAACAAAAATTTAGTAAATGAGATTACAAGTTCACAACTCAAGAAAAATGTCCCTGACTTCAGAACTGGTGATACATTAAAAGTCTCTGTGCGTATCATCGAAAACGGCAAAGAAAGAATCCAAGTATTCGAAGGCGTCTGTATCGCTCGCCGTGGCAGTGGCATCTCTGAAACATTTATCGTTAGAAAAGTTTCTGGTGGTGTCGGTGTTGAACGTAATTTCCCAGTTCATTCACCATTAGTTGCTAACATTCAAGTTGTTAGACATGGTAAAGTCAGAAGACATAAGATTTTCTTCTTACGTAAGAGAAGTGGAAAATCCGCACGTCTTGTCGAAAAGCTTTAATTTCAAAAATGGAAAACTACCTTCGGGTAGTTTTTTTATTGCTTAAACTTAGTTTTATTGCCTGATTAGTGTATTATATTTCTCTTTTGTTGAAAAAATATTTTGTTAGCCTATAATAAACAAGGTATGGAAAAAACATTTAAAGAAAAGAAAAGACTTGATCTAGTTAATGGAAATCTGAAGAAAGACATCTTTAGATTCGCTTTGCCAATCATGTTTTCAGGTATCCTTCAACAGCTCTATAACCAAGCTGATTTGATGGTATGCGGAAACTTCGGATCTAAATATAGTGTCGGTGCTATCTCAGCAACAGGATCTATTTCCTACTTGTTAATATGTTTGTTGATCGGCTTATCAGTCGGTTCTAACGCGTTAGTATCTAATGCTCTAGGAGCTAAAGACAAAGAGAAAGCAAAAAGAATAATTGGAACTTCGCTTTTCTTCGGCTTTGTTTCTTCTTTAATTATCTCGGTTTTGGGCTATTTTATCTCTGAAAGACTGCTTATCTTAATGAACACTTCTATTGAGATACTCCCACTTTCAACTAAGTACATGCAGATTATATTCATAGGCTTGCCGTTTAATCTAATATATAACTTCGGTGCTGCTTTGCTTAGAGGAATGGGCGATTCGAAAAAGCCTTTCTACTATTTAACTTCGGCGGGTGTTGTTAACGTTTTACTTAATCTTCTATTTGTCATAGTTTTCAAAATGGATGTTGAGGGAGTAGCTATTGCTACTATCGTCGCTCAAGCTATCTCAGCTATATTAGTTGTTATAACTTTGATGAAAGGTAATCTTTTTGCTCGATTTGAACTTAACTATTTTAGAATCTATAAAAACGAGTTTTTTGAGATTGTAAAAGTTGGCTTACCTGCTGGAATACAAGGGTCATTTTTCTCGATTAGCAACGTGCTAATTCAGTCTTCTATAAACGCTTTTGGGCCTGTTGCGAATACTGGAGTTGGGGCAGCCTCTAGCATAGAGATGTATCTTAATACCATTCAGAATTCTTTCGGGCAAACCTGTATCGCTTTTGTTGCTGCTAACCTAGGATCAAGCAATTATAAAAGAATAAAAGAATCGACGTTCTGGTGTCTTCTTTACGGGGTAGCTATCTCTCTTGCTTTAGGTGTTGTGGTTAACATATTTAAGACACCTTTGCTTTCTTTGTTTACAAAGGATGAAGAATCGATAGCAATAGGGTCTAAGAAAATATTGATCATCTGTTCAGTTTATTTTGTCTATGCTATCACAGATTGCTTGCCTTATGCATCTAGAGGTATGGGATATTCTACTGTCCCGATGTTTGTTTCTTTGATAGGAATATGCTTGATCAGAGTATTATTCATCTTGTTTGTTTTCCCGTTAGAGCAGTTCCATTCATTAGAGTTCTTGTTTTTCACTTATCCTTTGTCGTGGGTATTTACCGCTCTAGCTCATTTCATCTGTTATTTGATATTCCTTAAGAAGACAAAGGAGAGACTTCTCGCGTAGTTTATTTACTCCCTTAAATTATTTATAATAATTAAGTGGAGTTTTTTTATGGATAGAAGAGTAATTAACGCTATAACCTATCTCATTTCTGGTGTTATATCTACTATATTGCTAGTTGTAGCGATAGTCTTTTCCTATTCATTTAACATCTACTTATGTGGTGGATTGATCTTCTTAACATTGTTTTTAGAAGTGTTCCTGTTTTCTAGAGCATATCTTAATTACATGAGATATAAAAACGTCAGGTTTAGAAGAAAAGATTTTAAAGTTTATAGGTTTAGTTCAAACATCGAAATAAACGATGTTTTAAAGCCTCTAGAGCTTCATGAAGAAGATTCTTATAAAATATACTTGAAAGACAAAGAAAGCTTAAATTACCTAATTGTTTCCTCTAAGAAGAGCGAGATAGAGATTTCAAACTTCGCTTTTAGGGTTAGAAACGTTTACGATGTTAGAAAACTTGTTGTAATAGTTGAAGAAGAGAAGCCTCTTTATATCAACCACTTGAGGAACATCAGCATGAACATCATTTGTCTTCAGAAGACTAAAGAAGGGTATATGATGAATATAGATGATTCTTTAAAGAAGAATAAAGAAGATTTGCTCGAAGAGATTAAAGAAGAACTAGGTCTAAAAGAGGAGTGAAATTATGGATGAAAAAGATGTAAATATTAACTGGTTTCCTGGCCACATGAAAGTGGCACTAGATGAGATAAAAAGAGTTCTTCCCTTAGTCGATGTAGTTATTTTAGTGGGTGACGCGCGCGCACCTTATTCATCGATTAACAAGACTATCGATAAGCTAGTTAAGGACAAGAAGAAGATATTAGTTTTTTCAAAGCTCGATCTAGCGGATGAGAAAAAACTCTTAAAGATGAAACCTAGCGAAGGATACGAAGTTAACTTCTGCAATTTTAAAGACCGTAATGAAGTATCTAAGTTTAAAAGATATCTCGAATCTTTCGAATCTTCAAAGGCTAAAAAGTACGCTAGGTTCAATCTAGCTAAGCCGGCATTAAGAGCTTTGATAGTTGGAATTCCAAACGTCGGAAAGTCAACATTAATCAATTCTTTAGTTGGAAAAAACAAAGCTAGCGTAGCGAACACCCCGGGTCATACCAAGGCAAAACAGCTTGTTAAAGTAGGTTCATCTTTAGAACTTTTCGATACTCCTGGAATCATGCAACCTAACTATGATTCTAAAGTTGCTATTACTCATTTAGCTTGGTTAGGCTCAATAAAAGATGATATTCTTCCAATGGATTATCTCACTTCATCTTTAGCAGATTTTATGCTAAATAACTACAGAGAAGAAGTTAAGGCTAGATTTGATTTAGATGATGAAATCGATGTCGAAAACATATTTGTTAAGATTGCTGAGTCACGTAAGTATCTCCTTCAAAAAGGTGAACTAGATATTAAAAGAGCTCAGTTAACATTCCTAAAAGAATTTAGGGAAGGAAAGATTGCAAAGGTGGTGGTAGACGATGTCCTCGCTTAAAGAATTCGACGATAGATTAAGAGAGATTCACGGTGATTTCATCGCTGGCTTTGATGAGGCGGGAAGAGGACCTTTATGTGGACCTGTTGTCGCTGCGGGAGTAATCTTGCCTCCAACTTTTGATTCTTCAATTATTAACGACTCAAAAAAGCTTACCGATAAAAAAAGAAGAGAGATGTTCGAGGTTATTAAAAAGGAAGCAATCGCCTATCACATCTCGATTATCGATGTTGAGACTATTGATAGAATCAACATCTTAGAAGCCTCTAGAAAAGGGATGCAGGAAGCTTTAGATGATTTTGTTAACAAAGGCGTGTTAGTTAACTGTGTAGTTACCGATTATATGAACTTACATACCTCTCTTCCTTTATATAAGATGAAAAAAGGGGATGCTACTTCTTTAAACGTCGCAGCCGCTTCGATTTTAGCTAAAGTAACTAGGGATGATATCTTAATAGAGTTAGATAAGAAATATCCCGAGTACGGATTTAAATCTCATAAAGGATATGGGACTAAAGAACATTTAGAAAAGATGCGTGAATACGGGATTATCGAAGGCGTGTACCGCAAATCATTTAAACCAGTCAAAGAAATTATTTTAGAAAAAGAAAAAATTACCCTCTTTTAGCCTAATACTATATGGAGGGTATTTTTAAATGTTTAATTCTAGAGAGATATTAGCTGGGTTAGCTATTAAAGCCAAAGGGGATTGGACTTCCGAATACAGGTATTTGAAGTCTAAGGTAATGTGTGAAGATCAATACGTTTACCTCGGAAATAAGATGAAGTATATAACCTTAATAGATGAAGATTTTCCAGAGTGTTTAAAGGATGTAACTAAAGTTCCAATCGTTCTATTTTATAAAGGAAATATAAGGCTTCTTGAAAGTGAAAAGAGAGTCTCGGTTGTTGGAACTAGAGATATGACTCAATATGGAAAAGAAGTGTGCAATAAATTAATCGATGACTTTTATAATAGCGATAGAAGAGATGATGTAGTATTTATTTCCGGCATGGCTAAAGGAATAGATGGAGAAGTATCGCGAGCAGTTATTAGGAATAAAGGGAAGCTAATATCGGTATTAGGTTCGGGGATAGATAGGTGCTATCCTGATGAAAGCAAAGATATATACGATTACTGTTGTTCTGAAAACGGACTTATCGTTTCTGAATATCCATTTGATGAAGCACCTCAAAAGGAACATTTTCCTTTTAGAAACAGGATCCTAGTAGGTTTAGGAAAGATACTTCTAGTTATCGAAGGTAAGGAGAAGAGCGGAACTAACATCTCGGTTAAAGAAGCGCTTGATCAAGGAAAAGATATCTTAAGCGTTCCATGTCCTATTACAAGTAGAAATAACCTCACTAACAAACTTATCGCTGATGGAGCTATTCCATGCTTATCATATATAGATATTAGTGAGCGCTTATATTAGAGAAAAATTTTTTCTTCCCCCATAATAATAAGATTATTATGAGAAAAATTCCTTGAAAATTGTCTATTGAC
>JAEDNC010000048.1 GCA_016302705.1 Bacilli bacterium
GAACACTTACTTAGTGGGTGATTGTCTCCAAGTCGGTAACCTTAGAAGTGTTATCTGGAGAGCCTACGAAGTCGCAATGAAAATTTAAACAAAAAAACATCGTCTAAGTAGAAATACAAGGACGATATTTTTATATACCTAATTATCAGTAGAACTGTTCGTTTTTGTTAAGTTATGCAGAATATATGGTATAGCATTATCTTTTTTGAATGCTCATTATTCTCCATTTTGCCATTGGATGGTTACTTGCTCTTGTGGCGGTTGGTTCGTCAAATAAAAGATTTGGATTGTAGTTTCCCTTAGAAAACTCATCTAAGTATTTTATTTCTTTAGGGTTTAACCTCAACAAGTTAGATAGATTTTTGATTACATGCTCTTTTGCTTTTTCAATATTAAAATTATTGTTCTTTTTAAGAACAGGGAGTAATTCTCTTTTTATTGCATGATAGCTAATTGCCTCAATGCTTTCAAATAACTCTTCATTGATTTTGTAAATGCCATCAAGGGATAGATAAAAAATAGCAACCTTTTTAAGAGTGCTTAAATCTAAATCATTAAGATTTTCAAACAAGCAATTGACATCATATAGATCTCTTGGTTTGCTTCTATCTATCATTGCAGAAATCTTCATGCCATAAAGTTCTTCTTTTGATGGACAAATAATTTTGACTTTCTTTCCAAAATAATCAATTTCTTTGGTTGTGCTTGGTAGCAAGCCAATACGATCTATAAAATTGATTTCCACTTTGATGTTGTCAGCATTGCCTGAGGCATTTGTATAGGAATATGTCCTAGAATCAAGTATTGCACTTCCCCTTGATTTGTTTGACTTTGTGTAGCCGTTAAGCTCCATATATTCATCTAGTTCTTGAAGTATTATCTCTCTGTCTTTGGCAGTTTTTTTCTTTGTCTAAATGTCGATGATAATCCAAATCAATATCTACAGATAAACGAATGAGATTTGTGTACACTAAATTAATAGCGGTACCACCCTTAAGAGATAATGAATCTTTAAAAGTACTTTTGGCAAAAATGAAGTCCAATACATCAAGAAGTCTTATAACTTTCTCAATGTTATTGGCAATAAAGCCAGTTTGTTCTGCAATGCTATATATGTATTCTTTAGAATAGTTCATTTGGCAAACCTCCATCATTTTTGACTATTAAGTTCCATTTAGATATTAATTTAGTTCTTCCTGGGGTGCAGTCTAAATACATCTTTTTAGTGCCTATTTTCGATAAACATAATTCATAAAATGATTTTGGTATCTTTTCCCCATAATATTTTTCAAATAAATATCCGACTTTTTGATACAAAAAAGCTTTATTGTAGAATTCTAGTAATATAATAATTTTTTCAATATTGAGTTTTTGAGAGGCTTGTATTGCCATCTCAACTTCATCTAAACCACCGCCTAAATGATAATTATCTATCGAATCTATTATTGCGCGTTCCAAAGAAACGACACGAACGCCATTTTCCTTTACGCGATCAATAATTTCTAAATTACATACACTTATTTTGGAATAATAAATGATGTCATCGAAATCAACAGGATTAACACGAACATGGGTCAAATATGTAAATTGTGAAACAAATGATTGAGTGGCTAGTCCGTAATACTCTAAAGCATCATGATATGAAAAATAGGAATCATCAAAAAGCCTACTTGCTATTTGGAACTTGTTAGCAAACACACCACCAGTTGATGGATCCACTAATGCATATAACCCTTTTTTAACTTGCTTAATTCGCCCACTTTTTATTGCCCGTTTCAAAAAGGAATAAAAACCGTTAGTGTTTGGATATAATGCTTTTACATCGTCGTAGGAAAATAATATTGGTAAAGTTTTCATACCTAAATTTAATCATAACTGTCCGTAAACGGCAAGTTTTATTTATTTTTGAGAACTAAATATATCGTTGTTGCCGACAAAGTTATCCAAACAAAAACATCGTCCTTCTATTTCTAGTTAGACGATGTTTTTTATGTTCAATTATTCGACTTTGTTTTCGGCGATAACTTTGTCTTTTAAGAATTCTGGAAGTTCTTCATAAGCTTCGAATTCTCTATTGAAGAAGCCACTGGCTTGAGTTAATGATTTAAGTTTGGTGACATAGTCAATAATCTCTGCTTCTGGAACAAGAGCTTCAATTTCTTGAGAGCCGTGTTCTTTCTCTTCAATATTTTGAATTCTCGCTCTTCTGGTATTTAAATCAGAGAGGATGTTTCCAGTATAGATTGTATCAGCGACAACCTTAATTCTCATAATTGGTTCTAAGATAATTGGACGGCACTTTAAGTAGGCGTCTTTAAACGCTAAGATGCCCGCCATCTTGAAGGCTTGTTCGTTAGAATCAACTGGGTGATATTTTCCATCGATTAAGACACCTTTAACTCCAATAACTGGGAATCCTGCAAGAAGTCCACTATTTAAGGCTTCAAAGAATCCCTTTTCAACAGCAGGGAAGTAGTTTTTTGGAACTGCTCCACCAAATACTTCTTCAGCGAAGACATTTTCTTCTGATGGTTCAAATCTCATCTTAACGACACCATAGAATCCAGATCCACCAGATTGTTTAACGTATCTTCCATCCCCTTCTGCGGTTCCTTTAATGGATTCACGGTAGATAATCTTCATCTTTTCAGTAGTAAGAGCAATCTTATAAACGTTTTTAAGTTTATCTAATGCATAAGTGATATGGGATTCACTAACACCACCTAATAAGAGTTGTTTGGTTTCATTATTACGTTTAACTTCAAGGGCTGGGTCTTCAAGTTGCATCTTTGCTAACGCTGGTGAAAGTTTACTTTCATCATTTTTATTAGTTAAGACGATTGCTTTAAAGATAACAGCGGTTGGATATTTAACTGGTTTAAAGACTGTAATGGATTTTGGTGAAGACATTGTGTCACCAGAGCAGAATTTATCAAGTCTAGTAACCGCACAGATATCTCCGGCGATAACTTCGCTAACAGAGTTGAGGTTCTTTCCACACATCTCATAAAGCATAGAGACTTTTTGAGTGCCTCCGTTGATATAAACTTCATCACCAACATGTAAGACACCAGAACAGACTTTAAGAATATTAATTGTTCCTGTATATGGGTCAACTACTGTTTTAAAGCAATATGCAGAGAATGGTTCATCTACGCTTGTAGGAACAATCTTTTCATTTCCATTTTCATCTTGAGCTGCAAGTGGCTTAAGGTCATTTGGATTTGGAAGGTAATTGATGAACATATTAAGTAATGTTTGAACACCAATGTTTTTAGTGGCGCTACCAACGATAAGTGGTGTGAGTTCACCGTTAAGTACTCCGATTCTTAATGAATCGCGGATTTCTTGCATGGTGAATTCTTCACCGTTAAAGAATTTCTCTAATAATTCATCGTTTGTCTTAGCGACTTCTTCAACGATTGTGTTGTGAAGTTCTAAGATTTTGGCTCTCTTATCTGGATAGATTTCTGCTTCAACGCATTCTTTTCCGTTATAGATATGAGCTTTTAAGTCGACAGCGTTAGCAAAACCATCAAATGATTTTTCATGTCCTAATGGGTAACAGAAGGAGATAACTTCTTTACCTAATTTTTCTCTTATTTCATCTAAGACTTCTTCGAAGTTGACATCTTCTTTATCCATCTTGTTAACAAAGATAAATGTTGGGACGCCTTTTTTCTTGAGCATCTTATAGTGCTTAACAGTGCCGACTTGCACTCCAATAGAGGCATCGATTACTAAGACAGCTCCTTTAACTGCTCCGACAACTCCGATAGCCTCAGAAATAAAGTCATCATTACCTGGGATATCGATTAAGTTAATCTTATGATCATTATATCTAAGAGGGATAACTGCTGTTTGAATAGAACTGCCACGTTTTTGTTCATCTGGTGTGTAATCAGAAATAGTGGTCTTCTTTTCAACTTCACCCTTTTGAGGGATGAGTTTTGAAGTAAACGCGAGTGATTCTACTAAAGTAGTTTTACCACTGCTTTGATGTCCTAAAATGACAACGTTACGGATATTTTCAGTTTTCATATATTACTCCTTAGACCCTAAAGTATTTTGAATAACGGCCTCTAGTAATGAGTTGGATTCTTCCTTCGTCCACTAATTTGGAAAGCGCTTTTTCAATTGTCACTTTGCTATGGACATATAAGATTCTAAAGACGACGACTTTGCTAATTGGGGTAGCAGAATCAGTAACGACTTTTAAGACTTTCTCTTCTGCTGTACCTTTTTCTTCGTTTACTTCAAGGATGTAATCGAGTTTTTGATAAGCTTCTAAGATTCTCTTAAGGATAAAGGAGATGAATGGTTCATAATCATTTTCATTTGTATGCCATCCTTCACCGGATGTTTTAAATGCATCAATGTATTCGCCTAAGTGTTGTTTCATTAAGTATGCGATAGCGAAATAATCATCGACATCATAACCATATTTCTTAAGTAAGAAGGAGAGTAATAATCTTGAGACTCTTCCATTACCATGGTTATATGGGTGAATACACATGAAATCAAACATAAATGTGGCAATTAATAATAATTTATTAATTTCATCATCTTTTGCACACATATTAAATTGATAAATCAAGTTATCGAGTAAGATAACGACTTCTTCAGGAGCACTGGAGACGAAGATGGTTTTAAATGATCCGTCTGGTAAGGATTCTTGAATATAGTTCATAGAATCTTTATAACGTCCACCAAATTCTGGGTTGTAATCTTTATAGATGTAATAGTGGAGTGTAGAAACGAAGCTGCGATCTAATGTTTGATATTTATACACTTCTTCAATTAAATCGAGTGCGTTAGCGTAACCCTTGATCATATATTCATGTAAGTCTTTAGGTTGAGCGTTTCTATTAAAAAGAGCACTCTCACGGTCTTCAGTAATGTAGACATTACCGATTTGGTTACTACTAACCACACCGCTACGACGTGCCATACTTTTTAACATGTCTAATTTTTTAGCCTTTTTAACAGGTAAGGTTTTACCTTTGTAGAGCTCAATTGAATTGAGCAAAGAAACAATGTTTGGTTTGTTCATACCCAAAACAGTTCCCTTTAAGTCAAACATTTTCATTATGTGATACCTCTAATATTATTCTCTTATTTATTTACGAATAATTCAACTAATTCAGTAAAAATCTTTTAAAAATACTTAATTAAAAAGAAAAAATGTTTATTGAAAGAGTCTAACGAGGTGTAGAAAACTTTGTATTCTTTTTATTTATTTTTCTTAATTGGCTTTTAAGTTCATGCTTACGTTCGTACATTTCTCTATCTGCGCGCGTAAACACTTGAATAATAGTGGTATCTACTCCAGGAACATAATCTGACATACCAGCGGAGACAACTCCGAATTTGTTATGTTTGACATTATCGTTCATTGCGAGATTAAACCCTTTTAACATAGCATCTCTTTTTGAATAGTTATCTTTCTAAATAATAACTGTGAACTCATCTCCACCTATTCGATATATGTTAATGCCTGGGAAATATTTAGCGATGATTTTTGTTGCTTGAATGATATATTCATCTCCAGCTTCATGACCTAAAGTATCGTTTGTGTGTTTTAATTCATTTAAGTCAAAGACAGCAACAGCGAACGGACCCATGATATTGTTGTTTATTTGATTATCAATTTCTGCTTCATAATCAACATAAGCGTGCTTAGAATAGACTCCGGTAATAGGATCAATAAGGACTTTAATTTTTGCTTGATCGAGTTCGTTTTTTTGCGTTCTTCTTTCATCTTCAATAACAAATGCATGTAACGCACACACACCAAAGAGGAATCCGATAGAATACATTGGTTGAATTGGATAGATGGCTTGTAAAGCGATAGCAACCGCCATAAGGAAAGAATATAAACCAATAGTTAAACACTTTCTTTTAGAGGATTTTCTAAATGCACTTGTATACCAAACATAAATAGCAATAACTAAGAACATTATGCTTTGGATGCCACACATTACATATCTAGCAACTTGAACGACATATTCTCCATTTTCATTAATTTCAAATAGTAGGGGTTGGAAGAAATTGAGGACTACTAAAGTAATTTGGATAGCGCATACTATTGCTCCAGTATATAGGACACCTCTATCTTTCTTATCACCTAAGTGATGATAAACGAATAAGCCAAATAAGAATAAGGCTGCTGAAAGCATGATATATGCAAAGTTAGAGACATATGTTAATGGTAATCCTAATCGTTTTTCTTGTAATATGCCCCACGCTCCATCAAAGCAGTGGAAAAGGATAACGGCAATTAAGAAGAAAAGGTAATGTTTATCACCTGAGAATCTGCTTTGTTTTCTAATATTAAGAAAAACATCGATATTTACGATGATATGAACAAAAATAGCGATAAAACTAACTAATGCGTAAATCATAACTAGCGTTAACCATTATATTATTAGATGGGTAAAAGTCAAAAGAATTAGAGCATAACCCAACTTTGAATATAACAAATAACAATAATGTATATATTTATTATATCAATTTAATACTTATGTCTAAGACATATTTCCACTATTTAAAGGAGTGGACTTCTTGCTCGTTGACTCTAATGAGCCAAGCATAAACAAATGATACATATTGAACCAATATCAATACACGCTATTACACTATTCAACAACACTTCGTTGAATTAGCGTTTATTGAGAAGCTTTTTTATAACTTGATAGTAATTGCCGGCCTAACACTGCAGTCTGTTTGTGTGTCATCTAGATAGTGAGAAACAGTACCTCCAGTAGAAATATAAAATACGTGGGAGGTGTCATTGTAATTGAAACAATAAGGAGTTCGTGTCCAATAAATTCCATTATTTTTATATTGATCAGAATAATATGAGCCGTTTGCCTTTGCCCAATCGGTAGGTTGGCAATATCTGGTTTCGTTACTATTTTTTGACGTTGAGAAACCATAATCAGAATTGAGATAGTCTTTATAACTAAGTAAAAACACATTATCTTGAGTGTCCTC
>JAEDNC010000049.1 GCA_016302705.1 Bacilli bacterium
ATCATCTCTAAGAGATGCTTTTGCTATCTCTCCTCAAGATAATTTCCTTTTTAGTGGCTCTATTAAAGAAAATATTACATTTAACGAAGAAGAATATGATGAAGAGAAATTCTTCGCTGCTTTAGTTAATAGTGATGTGAAAAAAGATATTGATAACTTTGAAAATAAAGAAGATACATTCTTAGCGGAAAATGGAGCGACTATTTCTGGAGGACAAAAGCAAAGAATATCTTTAGCTAGAGCCTTTTATAAAGATTCTCCAATTTTAATCTTAGATGATGTTGTCAGTGCGGTCGATTTAAAAACTGAAAAGAACATCTTAAAGAACTTAAAAAAGGCTAGAGAAGGTAAGACCACAATTATTGTCGCCTCTAGAGTTTCTACAGTTATGGGAACGGATAAAGTTATTGTTTTAAATAAAGGTAACTTAGAAGCTTTTGATTCTCCAAAGAATCTCCTTAAAACAAGTGATACATTCTCAAGAATGGTCCTTTTGCAAAAATTAAGTAGTGGAAAGGAGGAAACAGTAAATGGCTGATCTTTTAGTTCAGAAAAAAATCTCTAATAAAGAGATGTTAAAAAGAACATGGAAATACATTTCTAAAGAGAAAAAGGCATTTATTATTTCAATCCTTTTGATTCTTTTAAATGTCGGTTTAGGAGTTTTAACTCCTAGAGTGAATGGTTATTTCGCTGATTACATCATCGGAGATAATGTTGTACTCAATAATATCATTCTCATCGCTTTAACAGTGTTAGGAATTGCTTTATTCACTCAAACATTTGTCTTCCTAGAAAGCATGATTTTAACTAAGGCTGGTCAAAGAATTGTCTATTCTTTAAGAATGGAAGTTTTTGAGCATGTTGAGAACATGTCTCAAAACCAATTTAACGATATGGCGGTTGGCTCTTTAGTTACGAGAGTCTGTTCATATACTTCTCAATTAAGCGAATTCTTTACAGGAACAGTAGTGAAGATTGCTAAAGACTTATTAACAGTTATAGCGACATATATTTGGATGATGGCCCTTTCTCCAACATTAGGGTTAATCATGTCTGGAGTGGTAGCTATTATCTTTATTATTTCTTTAATATTCTGGAAACAAGTTCATAAAATCTTTACTCGAGAAAGAGCACAGCTCTCAGACTTAAATAAGTTTTTAAATGAATCTCTTTCTGGCATGAAAATTATTCAACTCTTCAAAGAAGAAGAGAAATATAACAAAATCTTTAATAAAAAGAATCATGAATTCTTTAAAACTAAATATGCGATTACAGTTGCTTTCTCGCTTTATAGACCATTAGTGTCATTAATCTATATTCTATCTGTTGCTTTAATTATTTATTTCGGTGTTACTTTAGGATTAAGCGCTGGTATTATCGTGAGCTTCTATTTATTCCTTAATTATTTCTTTGAACCTGTTCAATCTTTAGCGGATTCGCTTAATCATATCACACGTGCAACAAGCGCGATGGAAAGACTATACAACTTATTTGATATCAAACCAGAAGTAGTCGACCATGTTAACGCGATTGAAGTTAATGAATTTAAAGGAAAGATTGAATTTAAACATGTCTATTTCTCTTATGATAAAGAAAACTGGATTTTAAAAGACGTTTCCTTTGTCATCAATCCAAAAGAAACAGTCGCCTTTGTTGGCGCTACTGGAGCAGGTAAAACCACAATCCTTAACTTAATTGTTCGTAACTTCGATATTCAAGGCGGTCAAATCTTAATTGATGATATTGATATTAACGATATAAAACTCTCTTCATTAAGAAGAGGAGTAGGGCAAATGCTCCAAGATGTCTTCTTATTTACTGGAACAGTAAAAGATAACATCACTCTATTTGATGATTCTTATTCAGAAGAAGAAATTAATGATGCGATTAAATATGTTAACGCAGATTCATTTATTGAACATTTAGATAATGGATTAGAAGAGAAGATTGTTGAAAGAGGAGAAAATTTCTCCACAGGTCAAAGACAACTTCTCTCGTTTGCGAGAACTATCATCCATAAGCCTCAAATAATGATATTAGATGAAGCAACCGCGAATATTGACACTGAAACAGAATTAGTCATTCAAGAATCTCTATCTAATATTAAAAATATTGGAACGATGTTAATAGTTGCCCATCGATTATCAACAATCCAAAACGCTGATAAGATTATTGTGCTATCTCATGGCGAAATTATTGAAAGCGGTAATCACCAAGAATTATTAAAAAAACAAGGCTATTATTACAATCTTTATAAATTGCAATTTGAACAAAATTAAAAGGACTCATTTGAGTCCTCTTTTTCACAAACTGGTGCCCGGGACCGGAATCGAACCGGTACGGTTTATACAACCGCAAGATTTTAAGTCTTGTGCGTCTACCTGTTCCGCCACCTGGGCAATAAAGTTTGGTGACTCGCCGGAGATTCGAACTCCGGACCCCTTGATTAAAAGTCAAGTGCTCTACCGACTGAGCTAGAGAGTGAAGTTTTTGGCTGGGGTGGCTGGGATTGAACCAACGAATGTCAGAGTCAAAGTCTGATGCCTTACCTCTTGGCTACACCCCAATAAACCTTAATGGTGGGAGGGGGCAGATTCGAACTGCCGAAACCGGAGGTAACAGATTTACAGTCTGCCGCGTTTAGCCACTTCGCTACCCTCCCAAGATTGGGTTTTTGCGCATTGTGGTGGATGCTGAGGGGCTCGAACCCCCGACCTCCGCCGTGTAAAGGCGATGCTCTCCCAGCTGAGCTAAGCATCCGCTTTTGCAGATACGCGATAATTAATATATCATTACGATATATATAAATCAATAAAAAAATCGTCATTTTTTCAGACGATTTTCTAATATCTTAAACTATATTAATATAGTTAACGTTTTCTTATTACTGACTATTCTATTTATAAATGTATAAAACGAAGATCAGCAAAATAAGTTAAGAGGTTTATTGTGACTGTTGCTAGGCAAATTATGGACATCGCAATGATTTCTTTTTTGCTTAATTTAAATGTACCTTTTATTAGAGATTCTAATGGATAATATGCTAACACTAATAAAGCCATTAAAACAAAGAAAGCTACTTTTGCTTGAGGATAGGATGCACCATAATAGCCAATACATAATCCAACAATAACAAATGAAATATGAATGATATTATTTTTGATGAAGTTTCCAAATAATGATACCTTTCCTTCGCTTTCTTTCTTTAAAGAAATATAAGAGAAAACGCCCACTATAATATAGGCAAGTAAACAAATGAATAATAAAAATGATGGGAATATATTTCCACTAAGTGTAGCGGAAATTCTTGCATTTACTACTTCATAGCCTTCCTCGATTAATCCATAAAACATTACATTGATGAACTCTATGCTTCCAATCATTGATGATGAATAAAGTGCTGGTGAAAACATAAAAGAGAACAAGAATGATGAATCAGGAATAATCGCTTTTATTAATACAGAAACGAACCAAAGTGGAATACTGGCTAAAAACGTTAAAGCTAGTTGACCCATAACTAAGTAAACAAGGGACTTAATAAAGTTGCTGCTTCTAGTAATTAAGAAAGTAGTAATAGTGTAATTTACAATTCCATAAAGACACAAAACAATGAAAGCAGGTATAAAATAGACAAAATTATAGAAAATGTGAACGTGGTCTTCTGGATCTATATTTATTGTTAAACCATAAGATTGCCTTATAAGAACAATAATGATGTAAAGTATAAAACCGACAAAAAAGATAATTAGGGAAGAAAAAGCATGAATAAATTGTTGTGTTTATTTCTTTTTTCTTCATCTAATTGAAAACCATCTTTTTCTTTGTTTTTAAAGAAATGAGTGGAGTTTGCAAAATATGAGAAAGTAACAGTCGCAACCATCAAGAATATTGCTGAAAAAATAAGATACAATCTATTTACAAACAAAAAATTTAATTCGCTTTTATTGATAATTGTGGCACTCATAAAAGCCAATAAAATGCTGGCGATAACATATAAAGCGCTAAACACAATCAAAATCATTTTATTTTTCTTTAAGTAATTCAATAAGTATTGTTTCATATTGATTTTTACCAGTCCGCAACAATTATATGACCGTTCTTTTTGTAAAATCAATTTAGAAATGAGAAAAAAATACTGAATTAATCTAAAAAAATAAACGCAGGAAAATGGGATTTTATAGATAAAAAAATCGCCATATCTCAGGCGATTTAGTTTAAATGTGGTTTATAATTAATAACCTTTTTTGCCAAGAAGGTGGAACATATTTTTCTTATAGATTTCAACACCTGGTTGGTTGAATGGATTAATTTCGAGTAAATATGCGCTCATAGCACAGGCTCTCATAAAGAAGTAGAAAAGATAGCCAAGTGTTTTAGCGTCCATCTTATCGATGGTAATAATGTTGCATGGAACGCCTCCATCAACTTCGTGAGCCTTTAATGTACCTTGATAGGCCATTTGGTTGACATAAGATAATTTCTTACCTGCTAAGTAATTAAGTCCATCTAAGTCATCTTTATCACTTGGGATAACGACATCATCATTTGGATTCATAACATTGAGGATAGTTTCAAACAAGATTGGAGAACCATCTTGGACGAATTGTCCTAAGGAGTGGAGGTCTGTTGAGAAAGTAACACTTGTTGGGAGTAAACCTTTCTTTTCTTTTCCTTCGCTTTCTCCAAATAATTGTTTTAACCATTCAGAGATTTGACTCATTTGTGGTTCGTATGTGACATACATTTCTACTGGGTGAGAATGACGATACATATAATCTCTACTTACTGCGTAGCGGTAGCACATATTGGTTTTAAGATCTGCGTTATCAAACTCTTTTTGCGCTTCTTGAGCGCCTTTAAGCATAGCTTTGACATCGACTCCTGCTGCGGCAAGTGGGAATAGACCAACCGGAGTAAGAACGGAATATCTTCCTCCGATATTCCCTGGAAGGACATATGTTGAATATCCTTCTTGATTACATAATGTTTTAAGAGCGCCTTTTTCTTTATCAGTAACTGCAAAGATGGATTTCCTTGCTTCTTCTTTACCGACTTTTTCTTCAAGTAAGCTCTTTAATAATCTAAAGGCAATTGAAGTTTCGGTAGTGGTGCCACTTTTGGAAATAACATTAATTGCAAATTTCTTATCTTTAAGATATTCAAGGACTTGGTAAGTGTAGTTTGGAGAGAATGTTTGACCCATGAAAATGATTTCTGGTTTATCTACTCCTTTGATACCTTTTAAAGCATCTAGGGCACTTCTTGCTCCTAGATAGGAGCCTCCAATACCTGCAACCACTAAAACATCAAAGTTTTCTCTAACATATTTAGCGTCATTAATTAATCTTTCTAATTCTTCTTTATCGTAATTATTTGGCCAATCAACCCAGCCAAGGAAGTCATTACCTGCCCCTGTCTTTTCATTAATCATTTTGTTGATAGAAGCAACCTTGTCACTATATTTAGCAATTTCTTCTTCGTTAATGACATTACTAACGTCGACTTTAATCATTGTTTTCTCCTTTTGCTTTTTCTAATGTAGCGTTTATCCATTCAGGAAGTTTTTCTTCTAGATCGGTGAAGTCTGCTTCATCGAATTGAGGAATACTTCTTGAAGAACTATTGTGTGTAGAATATCTTTCTTCTTCTGGAACAGCTTTATATGAGACTCTTAAAAATCCATTAGAAGAATCAATCGAAAGAACTTTGACTTTGATTTCATCTCCGATAGAACCAAATTTCTCAATATCTCTAATATAGCCATCAGATAATTCAGAGATATGAAGGAGTCCATTAACTCCACCTTCAAAAGAAAGGAATAAGGCATAAGGTCTTATTTGATTTACTTTACCGATTAAGATATCTCCGACTTTGAAATTCATAAATATAATTTATCACTATGAAATTAACTAGTGAAATAAAAACATAAAAAAATGACCTAATTCAAAAATAAGGTCATTGTTTTTTCTATTGATTATTCGTCGTTTTTATTCGCTAAAGCTTCTTCTTTGACTAAGAGAATGTTGCGATTATAGACATCGTCAATAATCATCTTTAAGACTTTCTCCATATCTTTGTCTTGGGAGTAGTCAGCTTTTACTACGAATCTGCAGCGTTTGTCTTTTCGAATTTGTCCGACTTGTTCACGGTTGCTATCGGTGTAAACTCCGATTGAATAACCGCCATTTTTGTTAACTAGAGTCATACAGGCAACATCAGTCATTCCATCTCCGATATAAACGATATTTTCATATGGAATTCTTAAACTACCTTTAACCTTTTCATTAACTGCGTCGTCATTCTTGATATCGACAGCGCCTTTTGCAATTCTGAAGAAGAACTGCGTTTTTTGTGTGTAATTGATAGCAAGCTTTGGCCACACTGGCTCATTATTCTCGTATAAGAATTCACATCCGTATACTTGGGTGAATTTGTCATATATTGAGCAACCTTCCAAAATCTCTTTTGTTCCGCTACTAACGAGGTAGTGCTCAACTTTAACACCTTTAGAGGTTCCGTATTCATTTACTCTTTGGAACCATGTTGTGACGCCAGGATGGTATTTAATGTTCTTGCCACAATCTCTGAGAAGTTCTCTTGTAAGTTTGATTCCCTTCTCTTTGGATTTTTTGATCATCATATACATGTAGGAAAGTATTCTTTCACAGCCGGTCTTTTCAGAAAACTTACCTGTTTCTCCCCAGAATTCTTGAGGTGTTAATCCAAGTAGTGGGATGAAACCATAGTTTTGCATATCGGTTGTGGATAAGGTTTTATCGAAATCATACATGATGGCAACAATTGGTTGTTTCATTTATAAATACCTCGCGAGTATATTATCACAAACGATAATATAGGTCAAATCTAATGACTCGTGCTTCTTTATCCTACTAAAAAAGGAAAATAAAACTCGCCCAATTGAGCGAGTC
>JAEDNC010000050.1 GCA_016302705.1 Bacilli bacterium
ATGGAGTGGACATAGATAGATTTACCACTTCCAGTGGTTCCAGCAACTAATAAGTGTGGGAATTCATCAAAATCTGCGTAGATGACATTACCAGAAATATCTTTACCAAAAGCTACTGCTAGAGGATGTTTTTTAACATCAGGAAGAGCGTTAAATGTATCTTTAAAACCAACGGTTGTAATCGTTGCGTTAGGAACTTCAAATCCAGAATATGATTCTCCAGGAACAACTGCAGCAAATCTAGCGGCAACCCCTCCTAATCGACGAGAGATATCTTGGACATATTTTTCAACGTTTTTAGAAGAAACGTTTGATTCATATTCAACATTAAATCTAGTAATAGATGGACCGATTGTATAACCAGATACACGAGCACCAGTTCTAAAGTCAGAAAGAATTGAATTAAGTGCTTCCACTCTTTCGTTAGCGACTTTCTCGTTAATTTCACGAGCTTCTTCAGTCTCATAAACCATAAGCAAATCCGTTGAAGGTGGAATCCAGACAACCTTTGGACGTTTAACTTCTTGAGGAGCTTCCACAACTGGAATTTGAGTAGTTTGAATCAAAGATTCATTAGGAACTTCAACTGCTTCTATAAAGTGTGGTTGCATTTTGACTAGAGATTCATCAATAGTCTTTTCTTCTTGAGCAGGAATAACTTCAGGAGTTGGCCTAGAATCAATTAAATTGACTTCTTCCTCTTCTTCGATAATTGGCGTTTCTTTACTAACAGGTGTCTCTTCTACCACTTGAGGTTGTGGTTGAGGCTTTGCTTGTTGGAATCTAGAGAATGGATTACCTTCGTTATTAAACACTAATGGGGTAAATTCTGTGTATTCATTGTTTTGTTCGTTGATTTGAACTTTTCTTCCAAAGATTTCATCTAAAGATGAACCAACTTGAGAGAATCCGCTATTTTCATTTATAAATGGAGTTTGGTCGCTTTCAAAACCAACCTCGATATTTGCAGGTTCTAATTCTCGACCATAATTGTTTTTAGAAATATCAGTCTTATGGTTACTAATTGGATCTTGATAGACGCGAGCTTCTTCAGTGCTAATAACTGGGTTATTTTCTTCTCTTTGCCTTTCAATGAATTCACGCTTAGCTGCTTCTTTTTCACTCTTTCTTTGATCCTTGCTTTTCTTTTCTCCTTTTAAAGAAAAGAGTGTCTTATATAGAACTGCTAAAACTCCTAAAAGGAAAGTAACGACACCAAGGAAAATGATAATTGCGTCGTTTTGAATAAGTCCACCAACAAGAATGCCAATTAATCCACATGCATATAGATTCGAACCATCAAACATGTTGATAAGAGTTTTTTTGTCATAATATGAACCAAGTTGACCGTTAAAACTATCTAATAGCTCGGATAATTTAATCGTGGCAAAATTCATGCCTTGGGATTTAATAGTAATGAAAGTAACAATAATTGTTAAAGCGATAGTTAAAAGCACCACTCCAACGTATTTTAAGAATCCATTAAATTGGAATCTTTTCTTTTTGATAATGCGATATAGACCAGTAAAAATCATGAATCCGAGAAGAGGATACATGGTTGCCCCCAAGAAATAAATAAATGGGAACGCTAAAGTACGGCCGACATAACCGATGTTAATTATTACGACTACACCAAACAAAACAACAAAAAGACCCTTGATGATATTCTCAACCCTTGGATCTATTGGTCTAAATTCTTTTTTCTCTGCCATACTTACGTTTATTATACGCATTCGCGCATTGGAAATGAAGAAAAAAGCACAAATAATGTGCTTTAATCTTCAATAAGAATAATCGGTTCGATGAGTGGTTCTCTTCCGTTTTCTCTTCTAATAAACCATCTCGCACGATCCTTAATGGTGTTTTTAGTTAACTCTAGGTCTTGTCCTTTATTAAGGGCTGACACAATTTCTTCATTATAAATCTGAGTAATCGATTTAAGAAGTGGCTCTGCTTCTTTTACAAAGACGAAGCCTCTCATTTGACAATCTGGACCAGCAATAATTCTTTTTTGGCTTAGTGAAACAGTAGAAGCAATAACAACCACTCCATCAACGCCCATCTTTTGACGAGCTTCGATTAGATCAGTATTAAGTTTAGTAATCCCCTTACCATCAACTAAGATTGGAGAGATATCGACTCCAGTTACTTCAGCAGGAAGAAGAATTGGTCTTTTATTTTCTTCAAAAATGATTTGCATACCATTATCAAGAACGAAGACGTTCATATGGTTTAATCCAATTCCCAAGGAAACTGCAAGTTTAGCATTTTCCATAATCTTGGTGTAATGTCCTCTTACTGGGAAATAATATTTTGGTTTAAATAAGTTCAAAATGAATCGAATATCGTCTTCTTTAGCGTGCATAGCGTTGACATCTTTTTCTTTAAGCCACACTACCTCACATCCAGAACGATAGACTAAATCCATTGATCTAGTAGCAATTGTTTCAAAACTTGGACGAGGAATAGCCACATCCATGAAGATATCATCTTTTTCTAAAGCAATACGCTTGTCAGCGTTAGTGCCTTTGGCTAAAGAGGCAATTTCTCTAAATAAATCGTCATTCTCTCCGACAAGTAAAACGACTAAATCGTTTTTTCTAGTTCTAAGAAGATCTTCTTTACCGATAAAATCACTATCATCTAGAGAACCAGTTTTTGTTGCAGCAATAATTTGCTTCATGATGATTTGAGTGTAATTATCATAACAATAGATTTTCTTATGATATTTCTTCACAAGACGGATAATTTCTCTAATACGATACATGTTTTGCCAATAAGATGTGATAAAAATACGCTTATTGAGTTTGAAGTATTTTTCAACTAAGTCGTTAATACGGTGCTTTGGTGAGCAATAACCATTTTTATCAGCGTTCTTACTTTCTGCCATTAATAATAAGGTTGGCTCTTTAGCGAGCTCACTAGCAGCGGCTAAGTCAAATTTATAGTTAGTTTCTTCAGTAGCAAAGCTAATGATATAGTCACCGGTGAAAATGATATTTCCTTGAGAAGTAGAAATAGCAACACCAGATGAGTTAGCGGCGTTATGACATGTTTGGAAAAATCTCACTCTACGGCCAGCGATGTTTACATCATCGCTTGGTTTTATGATTCTAAAATCATATTTGAGTTTTTGTTGATCGTAAATCGCTAATTGGCCTTCCATAATTGTCATTGTTGTATGAGAACAATAAACTGGGGCTGGAGCGTATTTATAGAAATGTCTAATCGCACCCATGCTTTCATCATGACCATGAGTCATAATATAAGCTCTAATACGGTCTTTGTTTTTAATGAGATAGTCGAAGTTAGGAAGCAAGCAATCAACACCAGGAATAGTCTTATCAGGTAAAGAGATACCGGCGTTTATGACGAAAATATCTTCATCGATTTCGATGATATAACAGTCTCTTCCATCTTCATCCAAACCACCCAAGGCGAAAACTTTAATTTTTTCTGACATTTTTACTCCTTTTCTATAGTGAAAATTGACTATGTCTTATTAACTGTGTCCTATTTTAGCAAATATCTATTTTGTTAAAAACAATTATTTTATGTTTTTAGTAATCACTATATCAGCGCCTGTACCTAAAACATTGCTGATCGCAATATCACCAATATGAGTTGGAGCATCAACTCCAACTTTATTTATTTCTTCCATGACTTGGAAAATCATTCCTTTTGGGATAGAAATACTAGTCTTAACAGAGACGACACAGTCCTCTCTATTTATAACCCTCACAAACGAAGTAATCATTCTCTTTGGATTAGTCATTTCGTCTATCGCGTATTGAGCACCACGAGGACATGAATTTCCAGTAACATTAAGTTTATCATCGATTGTCAATCTACAACCTCTAGGACAAACGATACAAGTTAATTCTTTCATTTATCTTTCCTCCAAAGAGACTTCGATTTCTTCTACTGGTAGGTTAGCAATTTTGTCTTTATTAATCTTAATCATCACCATTTCACTTGGGATGAGAACTGGTTTAACAACTTTTTGAATAAGAGTGTCTCCGCTTTTGAAATTTACAAAGACATTATTGATTGGTTTACGAACTCTAAATTTAAAAGTGATGTCATTATTTAAGTCAGTCTCAATAAATTGAGGGATGACATAAGAAACGCCATTACCTGGTTTAACAGTAATATGTTTCTTCTTTACGGTTAAACCTTTAATGTAGTTAGCAGCACCACGTCCGGCGTCTCTTCCTTCATCAGTAACGAAGTCGACAACATCGTGAACATGTAAGCAGTTACCACAAGCAAATATTCCTGGAATAGAAGTCATAAGTTGATCGTTAACTTTAGCTCCTCTAGTAGTAGACATATCGGCGTGTAACTTATTAAGTAAGCTAACATAAGGAATTAATCCTACAGAAAGAAGGAGAGTATCGCATTCGAATTCCATCTCAGTCCCTGGGATAAATTTCATCTTATCATCAACTGCTGCTAAGATAACTTTTTCTACCCTACCACTACGACCTTCTACTCTTAAAACTGAACGGGATAAATATAGAGGAATATCATAATCGTTTAAACATTGGGCGATATTTCTGTTTAAGCCGTTTGAGTAAGGCATAATCTCGGATACGCATAATACTTTAGCGCCTTCAAGAGTCATTCTTCTTGCCATAATTAGTCCGATATCTCCACTTCCAAGAATGACAATTCTCTTACCGACGAGATATCCGTGGATATTTAAATACTTTTGAGCAGTGCCTGCAGTGATGATGCCACTGCATCTATCTCCTGCCATTTGAATGGCACCAGGTCCTCTTTCATAACATCCAGTAGCAAAAACAATTGCTTTAGCCTCAACTAGAACTACTCCGTCTTTTTCGTTACTATAAGTAACGATTTTGTTTTCAGTTACATCTAAAACAAGAGTGTCTATTTTATATTCGATGCCCAATTCTTTAACTTGATTAGCGAATCTAGATAAATATTCTGGACCTGTTAATTCTTCTTTGAATTCAGTTAAGCCAAATCCGTTATGGATACATTGATTTAAAATGCCACCTAATTCTCCATCCTTTTCAAGGATAAGAATATCATCGATACCATTTTTCTTTGCTTCGATAGCAGCCGCCATACCAGCGGATCCACCACCAATAATTACTAAATCACGTTTAATCATATCTTTTTCACCTCTTCCTTAAGGATATTAGAGGCTTCTTTATCCCATTTGATATCGAGTGGGGATACACCATAATGTTTAGCCAAGATTAAAGTCACTAAAGGAGAACAGAATCCGCCTTGGCATTTACCAAAGCCAGCTCTACATCTTCTTTTTACACCTTTAACTGTGGTAGGTGGAACACTTCTAGTAAGAAGTTCTTTGATTTCACCTAAGGAAACTTTTTCACAGTTACAGATGATTTTTCCATATTCTGAATTTTCTTTAATCATCGCATTTCTCTCTTCAAGAGTCATATCGTTTAAACGATGATATTTTTTAACACGTGGATTGAAGTTTTTCTTCTCCACTAAATCAAATAATTTAGATACATAATTTTCAAAGACGTATTCAGCGATTGCTGGAGAAGAAACTAGTCCAGGAGATTCTATACCCGCAACATTAATAAATCTCCTATTAGATTTAGCAGGTTCAATAATGAAATCGTGTGTTGATGGAGTTGGTCTAATTCCAGAGAACACTCTAATAACTTGGTTAAATGGAATATCAGGAACTAGTTCAGTAGCTTGTCTTCTAATTTCACCTAATGTATAGCTATCAGTGGAAAAATCTTCTACATCATCAATTGGTTCACTACTTGGACCGACAATATAGTTATTGCTACTTGTCATTGAAACAAGTATACCTTTGCCTTTGCGCTTGGGAGCGGGAATATTGTGTGATTAACAAGTCCGACATCATAATGATCTAAGACAAAATATTCGCCTTTTCTTGGAACGAGTTTCCAATCAATATCTTCAATCATCGAAGCGATTTTATCGCTATATAAACCAGCCGCATTAATAACAACTTTAGATTGATATTCGCCTTTATTAGTTTTAATAACAAAATAATCGCCATTATCTTTAATATCGATAACTGGTTCAGAAAGATGAAGTTCTACTCCATTATCAACCGCATTTTCAACACAGTGAACAACTAAATTAAAAGGATCAATAACTCCTGCTGTTGGAGCCAATAAAGCGCCTTTCACCTCTTTATTAATATGAGGTTCCATCTTGATTACTTCTTCAGCAGTAAGTAATTTCACCGGAACTCCATTTTCTTCACTTCTTTTAACTAAGTCGCTAAGCATGGACATTTGTTCATCACTTACAGCAACAGTTAAAGAACCGCAACGATTAAAATGAACATCAAGTTCGTCAGCAATAGTATCATACATCGCATTTCCACGAACGTTTAGGAGCGCTTTTAGGGTGTGTGGAACAGGATCGTAACCGCTATGAATGATAGCACTATTCGCGTTACTTGTGACATTGCCAACATCCGTTTCCCTTTCAAAAAGAGCAATTTTCAGTTCGTAACGTGCTAACTTTCGAGCAATAAAAGCGCCAGAAACGCCTGCACCAATAATTACTACGTCTAACATATATGTTTTATTATATAAATAAAACTCCCGAAATTCGAGAGTTTATTTGTTTTGTTATGTATCCAACTTAAGTTTTATTTTCTAAACTTACGTGGACCTTTGATGGATTTATCTGGTTTGGTATTGTGTTCGAGTTTTCTACCTTC
>JAEDNC010000051.1 GCA_016302705.1 Bacilli bacterium
TAATCATGACCTACAATAATCAAAACAGGGAGTCCAAATAGGACATCCCCGTTTATTTTGATAGATGTGGAGAGAATTTTGTCAGGTCCCCGTTACTCCCCGTTTAATTTGAAAGGACCCATAATGATGGGGCTCTTTTTGCTTTGTCAGTAAATTCAATTAGAATTTACGATTCATGAAGGCTTTAACACCGAGGAATTCAGCGTGTTCACCGAGTTCTTCTTCAATTCTTAATAATTGATTGTATTTAGCCATTCTATCGGTTCTACTAGCAGAACCTGTTTTGATTTGTCCAGCATTGACAGCAACCGCTAAGTCAGCGATAGTGCTATCTTCTGTTTCACCTGATCTATGAGAGACCATGCAGGTGTAACCGTTAGTTTGGGCAAGTCTAATTGCGTCGAGTGTTTCAGTTAAAGTGCCGATTTGGTTAACTTTGATGAGGACGCTGTTAGCAACATTGCTTGTGATACCTTTTTTAACGAAATCTGGGTTTGTAACGAATAAGTCGTCACCGACGAGTTGGATCTTGTTACCGAGTTTGGCGGTAAGTTTTGCCCAACCTTCCCAGTCACTTTCAGCAAGACCATCTTCGATGGTGATGATTGCTGGATATTCTTTGACAAGTCTTTCTAAGTATTTGATCATTTGATCAGTTGTCTTCTTGCCTTCTTTGGATTTAACTAAGTTATAAACTCCGTTACCTTCATAGAATTCAGAAGAAGCAACGTCCATACCTAAGAAGATTTCTTCTCCGAGTTTGTAACCTGCTCTTTCAACTGCTTCTGCAATTAAAGCGAGAGGTTCTTTATTTCCGTGTTTGCAGCTTGGTGCGAATCCACCTTCATCGCCGACACCGGTTTCATAACCATGTTCTTTAACAACCTTTTGAAGGGTGTGGAAGATTTCAGTACCTGCTCTAAGAGCTTCTCTGAAGGTTGCAAATCCTGCTGGGATGATGAAGAATTCTTGGAAGTCAACGCTACTTTGTGCGTGTGCGCCACCGTTAATAACGTTCATACATGGTGTTGGGATAACTTTTCCGTTTGTTCCACCGATGTAACGGTATAAAGGCATCTTTAAGCTTTCAGCGGCAGCTCTAGCAACTGCTAAGGAAACACCGAGAACAGCATTAGCGCCTAAGTTTTTCTTGAATGGTGTACCATCAAGTTTGAGCATTGTGGTATCAACAAGAACTTGATCTGTGGCTTCTAAGCCAATGACAGCTGGAGCAATCTTGGTGTTAACGTTTTCAACAGCCTTTAAGACCCCTTTACCACCATATCTCTTTTTGTCACCGTCTCTTAATTCAAGAGCTTCGTTTTCACCTGTGGAAGCACCTGAAGGAACGATTGCGCGGGCTCTAGTTCCATCTTCAAGCCAGACTTCTACTTCAACGGTTGGATTTCCTCTACTATCGAGGACTTCGCGACCATGAACTTTACAAATTTTAGCCATTAGTAATAATCTCCTTTTTAATGTCCGTGTTTATTATATACAAGTATTAAGAAAAAAAGAAAAATTTCTTACTTTTTCTTATACTTTTTGAGAATTTTTGGTGATTTTATGTATTTTTTGGTCCTTAAATGTTACTCAAGACCATTTCTTTAGCGTATTCTAGTTGTTTTTCACTAACTTTGCCATCTGATATCATTAAGGCAATTTCATAGATTTTTTCATCTAATGAGAGTTCTTTAATAGAGGTAAATGTACGGTTATCTTTTACTTCTTTACTAATCTTAATGTGAGAATTAGATAAAGAGGCAACTTGTGGTAAGTGAGTGATAGTGATGACTTGTGTATTTAAAGAGATTTCTTTAATTTTGAGTGCAACTTTTTGAGCGATTTCTCCGCTTATGCCAGTATCGATTTCATCAAAGATAACAGTGGAGATTTTTTGAGACTTAATAAATAAGACTTTAATCGCGAGCATGATTCTACTCATCTCTCCACCAGAAACAACTTTGGATAACGGTTTTAATCCTTCTCCAATATTAGTTTCGATATAGAAATCAATATCATCGATTCCATTTTCATTAAAGATAGATAGTGACAAATTGTCATCTTTCTTTTGAGTGTTAATAGCAATTTTAAAAACTGATGATAACGATAAATCTTTTAGATTATTCATCAATTCTTTTTCGATGTTAAGAGAGACTTCTTGTCTCACTTTGCTAAGATTAAGTGCGTAGCCATAAGTCTTATCATATTGAGCGGATAATTCATCCCTTTTCTCTTTAAGAGAAATATCTAAGTCTTCGTTAGATTGAAGAAGCTTTTTTAAAGTTTCTTGATATTCGATTAATTCTTTTGTGTCTTTTCCATATTTCTTTTTTAGTTGAGATAAAGAATTCTTTCTTTCAATAAGGTCATCTAAACGTTTTGGATCATAATCTAATCTATCAGTCTTTTTGATAAGATCTTCATAGATTGCTTCTAACTCATAGTAGTGGTCATTAATCTTTTCGTAGACTTCTATATATTCACTTTGATATTTAGAGAGTTTATTAATGTTTTCTTTAATTGAATAGATATCACTTAAAGAATCCTTTTCGATAATCTGTTTACTTTCTTGGAGGAGTTCATAAATCTTATCGAAGTTATTAAGGAGTTCAATCTCTTCATCAATTTCTATTTCCTCCCCCTCTTTTAAATCAAAAGAAATGAGCTCTTTTAAAGCGTATTCATAAGAATCTCTTTTAGATTTGATATCGTTAATTTGATTTAGCAAAGATTGGTATTCTTTTTCTTTCTCTTTGAGTTTTTCTAAAGAAGAAAGATAAATATCTTTATATTCATTAATTAAGTCATATTTAAAACCATCAACAATGTCGAGGTAGTTCTCTTTATTAAGTAACTTAACCATATCGAATTGTTCATGAATATCGGCGAGATATTTAGCGATTATCTTAAGTTCGTTTAAAGAGATAACTTTCCCATTAACGCGAATGACGTTTTTAGTGTTAGAGATAGTGCGATTAACTTCAATTTTGTTATCGATGTGTTCAATATCTAGACTATCTAAATAAGCACTTAATCTTTTGTTATTAAAATCAAATAGTCCGGTAATGGTTGCTTTTTCTTCTCCATTACGAATCATTTCGGAATTCGCCCTTTCTCCTAAAAGGAGAGAAATGGAGTCTATAATTAAGCTTTTACCAGCGCCAGTTTCACCAGTTAAAACTGTTAATCCATTTTTAAAGGAGATATTGACATCTTCAATAATTGCAAAGTTTTTAACTGATAAACTAATAAGCATAAAAATATATTATCCTAATTTAGATAAACTAAATAGGAAAATTAGAAATCTGAATCGATCATATGAGCGACTTTATAGGCTCCAATGTCGTTAATTAAAGAACTGACAAAGCCAACTAAAAGCATAATTGGAATGTTGACTAACATTGATACAAAAGCTTTAGTAGGGGTGTCATATATTCCTAATATAAAATAATTAAATAAAGTTAAAGCAGGAGTAATAGCCACATAATAAATTAATGTAATGATAAGAGTGGCGAGTAAACGATATGGCATATTTCCTGTATATGTATCGTTTCTAACGTGAAATAAAGCAGTGAACCATCTTCCAATTTTAGTAAGTGGTACGAACATTCCAACGCACATCGCAATAGTAAATCCAACTAAGAAGTTATAAAGCATATTAAGCCAGACAATACTATTAAAGTTAATAGTCAAAATACCGGATTCAAAGTTTGTTTGTCCGATGATAGATGCTGCTAAACATAAAAAGAAGCAGACTGGGATATTGCAGATAAGACAATACACAAATGTGGCTAATTTTATTCTCATAACTGCCTTATTCTATATATTAAAAAATCTATTTGCAATAGGAATATGCCTATAAAATAAATAATTCTTTATTATTTAGTACTTTTTTTGTAACATTTTAACGAAGTATGAAAATTTTCGATTATTATTTCTTTGATTTCGATGGCACGTTAGTGGATTCATATGACTCATTAGAATATGTCTTTGAAAAAGCATATTCTTTAGTGGGTATTACTGTCCCTAAAGGCTTCACTCTTCGACTTATGAGAGTTCCTTTATCCGTGGGATATAAAGAGCTCCACGCTCCTGAAAATGAAGAGGCATATAAGATTTTTGGAGAAGCAATTAGTCGACTCCTTGATGATTCTCACGCTTTAAAACTTACTAAGATTTATAACGACACAATCGAAGTGCTTAATACTCTTAAACAATCAGGTAAAAAAATAGGAATTGTTACTAGTAACAACCAAAAGCATGTTAAAGAAGTATTACATTACTTAGATATCGATGAAAATATCTTTGAGTTAATTGTCGGAAATAAAGAAGTTAAAAAACATAAACCAAATCCAGATCCAATCTATAAAGGAATGGAAATACTTGGCATTTTTGATAAGAGCAAAATTTGCTATGTCGGAGATGGATTAGACGATATAAGATGTGCAGTTAATGCGGGAGTTACTCCAATATTAATTGACCGTCGAAATGAATACACCAATGAATGTGAAAACCTTATTAAAGGTTTAAAAGAACTCCTATAGATGGATAAAGATGAATTATTTGACCTCCACGAATTAGCGAGTTCTGGTCAACTTGATGCGATAAGTGAACTTGTAAATAACTGCTTACATGATCAAGACTACAAAAAAGCATTCTTAACCGCTCAAAGGTTTGAATTTTTCAAAAGCGCTCAAGGATATAAAACGCTTGGCTATTTCTATCAAAAAGGAATCGGAACAGCAATAGATTTAAGCAAAGCAAAAGATTATTACGAAAAGAGTTTTGATTTAGGCGATATTGCTTCTGGATATAATCTCGCTTTAATAGAAGTGAGAGATAAGAATTATCAAAAGGCAATTAAATACCTCACTAGTGGAGTAGAGGCAAACCACTTAAACTCCATTAGATTATTAGCCAATCTCTATCTTAACGGAGATGGGTTATATCAAGATAAAGGAATCGCTATTTCTCTACTTGAAAAAGGGATGTCTTTAGGAGACAACAAAGCTCTTATTCAACTAGCGAAAATCTATTATCTTGATAAAAATTATCAAACTGCGAAAGAGTTATTTGAAAAAGGCAGTCAATTAGGTGACTTAGATTGCATCTATCATCTTGGACTATTTTACGCGAAAGGGTTAGGAGTTAAACAAGACTTCTCTCAAGCAGTGAAATATTACCAAATGGGTGCAAAGGAATTAGAGCCACGTTGTTTATACAACTTGTCTCTATATTATCGAAATGGAGTTGTCGTTGAACAAAACATTGAACTAGCTAATAAGCTAGAAAATCAAGCCATAGAGAGAGGCTTTAAAAAATAATTTAACAATTATTGATGGTATGTAATAATTTATAAAAGGTGAATACAGCATGGCAAATAAGAATTTAAGAAAAGTAAAAGAAGTTAACGGATGGAAGATTAATCATCCACATAGTGGCGCAAATGTGTTTAATCTATTTTTAACATTAATTCTTGCAGCAGTGCCAGTAGCTTTTGTGTTCCTTCCTTTAGTCATCTTATTCGATATTTCTGATCCAAGCATCCATCCAAGTACTTCCTTTAATGGAATTGGAATGGTTTCATTTGTTGTTCACTTTGTGATTTATCTTATTAACGGAACTGAAATCCCTGCTGAATACGCAATATTTGGTGCTCTAGCAGATCCTGCTTTTGCTGGCCAAATGTTTGCTCCAGCAATGCCATATTTATTCCTTGCTGCTGGTGGAATTTTAGCCATTATGACTATTCTTTCAGTTATTTTAGTCATCATTTTCTTGGTCTACCTTATCAAAGGATATTTAAAACACTCTGGAGTTATCAAAGGATTTGCAGTTGTAGAATTTATTTTCTCGTTGCTTTTATCACTTATCTTCCTAGTTGAATACATGGGATTTTCTGGTTCAGAAGCTTCTACTGGTGGAACACATACATTATTTGTCTGGTGGCCACTTGCTGTTACCGGCGGATATTTAGTGTTGTTAATTATCATTTCCGTTGTTTATGCAGTCAACTTCCAAGATTCAATTCCTGAAACCGAACTTGAATATCATGATGAAGCACCAAGTGTGGAACATGTTTCTAAAGTTCACGAAGTTACTAAAGTAAAATACGAACAAAGTTCTGAACTTCCACCAAACCTTACTTCTATAGGCGGACATGCTTTTGCTGAAAATCAAAACTTAATCGTTGCTAATATTCCTCTTGAAGTTTCTAAGATTGGTAATAGTGCGTTTGCTAATTGCTTAAGCCTAAAGGTTGTCTCTATTCCAGAAACAGTAACTGAAATTGGTTTTAACTGCTTCTTCAACTGTGTTGCTCTTGAAAGAATTAACTATTCTAGCACAAAAGAAAATTGGAAAAAGATTAAACGTGGTAGCAATTGGCTTGCTAAAGCTGGTATCACAGAAGTCACTTGTGTTGATGGAGTTATCATTGTTAATCCATATCATTAATGAATTATATTGAAGACCATAACCGATATATTATCGGTAAGAATAAACAAAAAGAAGAAATCGATAATTTTCTTGTTCATGATGTGATTAAGAAAATTATTTTTGAAATTGACCGAATTTGTCGCAAGCATAATATCCCTTATGCGCTTAGCTTTGGTAGTGCGTTAGGACTTAATAATTATGGTGCATTCATCCCTTGGGATGATGATGGGGATATCACTATTGATTATTTTGATT
>JAEDNC010000001.1 GCA_016302705.1 Bacilli bacterium
GTAAGAAATAGGCTTCTAGAGTGAACTTTCCCATGAAGGCGATTATTTTACTGAACTTCAATCTCTCAATTAAAGTGGATAGCCCATACATCGTTAAAAAACCAAATAGAGATGAAATATAAAATAGTGGGATATTTGTTGGAAGATCAATAACCACCATTTGCTCAGAGTAGTGGACAATTAAAATAGTTAAAGTTAATCCAATAATAAAAGCGATAGAAGAAATATAGATATTGATATATTTAAATAACTTATCTCCAAAGAGATATCCAACTAAGAATATTGGAGTGTACGCCATAAAGTAGTCATAACCAATAAAGGTATTGGAATAGATGATTCCTCTTTGACGAAGAATCACTAATAACGCGTATGATATACATATTAAGAAGAACACGCATAACTTCTTATATTTAGGGAATATAGTGGCCACTAATAAGCCAATATCACTAGCAATATTTATCCAAAGTAAAACCCATAAAAACCACATTCCCATCACTGGTGTATCCCAGAAAACTTCAAACGCTTTTGGGACATCAGGCCATTGATTATATAAGGCTACTCTTAAGACTAAGAAGAAAACAACAGGCCACATATAATTAAGGGCTCTTTTTAAAATATCATATAAGAAACCTAATGGTTTCAGTGGCTTACGGTAGGAAGTAGCGATACCACTAAAAAAGAAAAAGATTGGTAATCCTAAGATGATAAGGAATGTTCCTACAAATGATTGGTTAAAGTTTGGAAGCGTTCTTTGTAATACATGAGCAAGGATAATAAAAACCATCGCGAAGAATTTACAAATATCAATTGTTTTATTTCTTTCTGTCATACCTTTATTTTATTACTTTTAACTTATTTATTCCAAAAATAAAGTATGTGTATGTCATGTGCATAAGATTGACACATAATATTATTATATTATAAAATATTGCTAGAGGTTATATACATATGGCAAAGAAAGTTAACACCAATATTTCACTTGATCCTAATTTAAAAAAGGAAGCAGTTGAATTATTCGCTTCTTTTGGTTTGGATCTTTCTACTGCAATTGGCATGTTCTTATCTCAATCTGTTAGAGAAGGTAAGATTCCTTTTGAAATTAGAAATGTGAGAAAGAAAGTTTCTATTGAAGAAAAAGAAGATAATCATAAAGATGAATTCATGAACTTCATTAGTGACTAAGGTTAATTATGAAGAAAATAAGATTTCTACATTTGCTTGCGTTACTTTTACCGCTCTCAATTGCATCTTGTAATCTCCGCACACCTCATACTGATGGTGGAGAGATTGTTTCTATTGCTTTAGATGCATCTACGCTTGAGTTAAAAGAAGGAGAAACGCATCAATTCATTGCTACAATTAATCCGAAAAACGCGACATACAAGAATTTAATTTGGTCTGTTACTAACGAATCAGTTGGTTCAGTCACACAAAACGGATATTTTACTGCTAAAGAAGAAGGAAATTGCTTTGTTACAATTACTAGTGATAATAACAAAAGTGATTATTGTTCTATAACGGTTAAAAAAGATGGAGTAATTCCAGAAACTACTAAAAAGATTAATATCGTTGCTTTTAATGATTACCATGGAGCAATTAAAGAAGAGGGAGACCAAATGGGATTACTCAAATTTGGCTCGTTCTTAAAAACTCAAAACGATAAAGAAAATACCTTAATCCTTTCTCAAGGAGATGATTGGCAAGGTTCGATATACTCTAACTACAACCACGGAGCGTTAATTAACGATGTTTACGCTTATGCGGGAGTAGACGCTAGAACAATTGGTAACCATGATTTTGATTGGGGATTAGATGTTTTAGCGGCTAATAAAAATAGAACATATGCTGGTAGGACAGTTCCTACTTTGGCTGCTAATGTTTATGATTATAATTTCCAAACAAAGAAAGTTGGAAATACTCAACAATCTCAATTAGGAGATAAAACTATTACTTATACTTTAGAAAATGGTCTTAAAGTCGGGATAGTGGGAGTTATTGGAGAAGATCAAATTACTTCTATTATGTCTTTATACACCGAGACTATTGCCTTTAAAAACCATATTGATATCATTAAAGAAGAAGCCACTAGATTAAGAGAAGAAGGGTGCGATATTGTTATTGCTTCTATTCACTCTGGACAAGCATCAGTTATGAATCATGATGTCGATAAATATGTCGATTTAGTGTTATGTGGACATACTCATTATGAAGAAGAAGGTAATGAAGGTTTGCTTAAGTATTATCAATTTCATGCATATGGATTATCTTCCGGAATTATTGAATTAACATATGATACAGTGACTAAAAAAATCACTAACACAACAATGGAATGTGTTACTTCAAGTAATGTTAATATGTACATAAACGAAATAGATGATAATATCGCTGCTTTAATTCAATCATATAATTCTGAATGTGATAACGAAGCTCAAGTGGTGGTTGCTAATAAAGTCAGTGGATATTTTAAATCTTCTGATGAAAGTGTTAACGTAATGTGCAAAGCACTTTACGACACTGCAGCAAGCGAAGGATATGACGATATTGTTTTAACTTATTGCAATACTGCAAGAAAATATTTACCATATAATGTTTGGACGTATGAAAACCTCTACGAATCATTCCCATTTGATAACGTAGTCTATATTGCTGAAGTAGATGGTAGTGATTTACTTAATGAGGTAGCCAAATACAATAACGTTTGTTTTAATCCAAACTTTAGTAAGCAAGTTAATCGAGTTGGCTATTATAAAGTCGCAGTTATCGATTATCTCTTATTCCACACCAATTCAGCGCGTTATTATAATTACTTCCCTTCTTTTAGAAATGTAATGGGAACTCTTTCGAATAATTATCGCGTGTTACTAAAGAATTGGCTTATTTCAAACGGATATAACACTGGCAAAGCTATGGAAGCGGATGATTATTCTAGCTCTGTATCAATGTTTAATAGAAGTCTATTACAAGAAGCATAATATTGAGGAGAAAATTATGAAAAAAATGAGGCCTTTACTTTTATCAGGATTAGCTATTTTAAGTCTCGGCTTAGTTGCTACTGGAGTCGTATCTAGTGAAAAGAATGTATCTTTTGAAGTAACTTATGCGGATAGTGTTAGTACATACTATTCTTCAATCACCGATAGCATGAGTGGAGAGACTTTACTTAAAGCTTTAAATACTCTAAATACCACAAAAAGAAGAAGATTAGTCACATACGCTGGAATGAGATCGTTCTCTGCTAAATGTGATAGAGATCCAAATGGATCAAATAAAATCCTTGGCTTTTATGACAACAAATTAGTTGGACCATCTTGGGATAGTGGAAACACATGGAATAGAGAACATGTCTGGCCAAATGTTAGAGGTGGAGACAAAGTTGAAGATGATGCCCACATGGTTCGTCCAGCATCAACTTCCACTAACTCTAATCGTGGCTCTAAAGGATATGGAATGGAATCATATGATCCAGGCCAATTCGTTGAATATTATCGTGGATCAGCGGCTAGAATTATATTCTACGCTGCAATGGCCGACTTATCTTTAGGATTAGTTGATAATCCACTTGATTTTAATGGTGCTGGTAGTTTCCCAAATAAGATGGGTTCTTTAAGTGAAATGCTCAAATGGAATTTACAATATTTACCAACTGGTACATTTACGGGCGCTAACGATACTGCTAGAAGAGCAGAAATCAATCGTAACAACGTTATTGAAACTGATTCAAGCGGTCAAGGAAATAGAAATCCATTTATCGACCACCCAGAATATGCTTGTAGAATTTGGGGCAATACAAACGAAAAAACAAAACAAGTTTGTAGTGGACAAGTTGTTCCACCTGATTCAGAACAAAATGCAACAGGCATTACCCTTAACTATAGTTCCTATTCTATCCAAATTGGTGGAATGGTCCAATTAACTCCAACTCCAGTGCCAACTACTGCTACTCTACCATCATTATCATGGATTAGTGACAATAGCAGTGTTGCATCTGTTGATAATAATGGTTTAGTTACCGGATTAAAAGATGGAAAAGCTACCATTAGTGTTTATTCAAAAGATGGACTATATGCATCTTGTGATATAACAGTCGGCAGCGGTCAAGAAACCACAACACATAGTGCAGGCTGTGGAGGTAATATTGCAACAACAAGCATGATTTTAGCAACCTTATCAATTCTAGGAATTAGTTTGTTATTAATAAAAAGAAAGCACATTAATTAAGGCGTTTGAATGTATTCTGATCAAATCAAGAAAAAAGAAGTAATAGAAATAGACATACACCCAATATCAAAATGGAGAAGAATCCTTGTTTTCCTTGGAGACTTTTTCATACATTTCATTATCAGTATTATCATTATGAATATTGCGGTTATGCCAATATGCTCGATTTTTGTTAAACCAGAGACCGAAAGGTCTTACGCTGCCGAGAAAAAAAGAGACAATATTCTTTATGAAAAACAATTGCTCTTTTATAAAACTGATGAAAACGGTAGTGGTAATTACAAGAAATATGACTTTGATAGTAATTTAGCTTATACATTTAATAGATTTCTTGCATATTACACATTTCCTGATGAAACTTCTTTGAATCCAGAATACCCAGAATATTCACATAAATTAGAAAACGAAGTCATTTGGACATACTACAATAATATCCGTTTAGATTCTATAACCTACTATGATTTGTTTTTGAATCATAATAAAGAGGCTAATTTATTTGAGGTTACTTCTACAAGTGTTTCTTTAAAGGAAGAAGTTATTGAGGAAGTAAGAATTTATTTTATGCCTGGAGAGAATTTAGGCTCAAAAGGAAGAGAATACTATCAAAAGATTAATGATTTATTCTCTGCTTTATATGGATGTGTCATCCAAGATATTTATAAGAATGATTTAGTTGATTCAACCGGCAATTCTTTCAATGAGAATCAAGCAATTATTACGAACATCGCTTACAAATATTACGCGACTTTATCAGTGTGTTGTGCGATCTCTTATCTTCTTGGATGGGTACTTGTTTATGTCGTCTATCCTTTAGTTAATCGATCATCACATACCCCAACTCAATCGATTATGAAAATAGATAGACTTAACTATAAACATCTACAACCTATAAATAAGCCTGAAGCATTTTTGACTTCGCTATACTATTTGGTGTTTGACTTGCCGTTTATCATGTTCATACCGCTAAGTTATACTACATTTATTTATTCTTTAAGACTCCCAATACTCCCGGTACTAAGTGTTATTTCTATTGTTGCTACGTTAGCAGGATTATTTATTATTCTCTTCAATGCATTTAATAGATCCGCAATTGATTTGCTTAGCCAAACAGTGTTGATTTCTTCTGAAGAAGTCGATGGAGTTATTAAAACGAAAGAAGAGATGAAAGAACTTGAATTAATGAAGAAAAGAGGAGATATTAAGTAAATGGAAAAAGAATCCCTTGAAATAATAGACGCTCCTGAGAATTCGATAAATCTCGTTTACGAGCAGCCTCCATTCATTAAGAGGTGTTTTGCTAACTTTCTCGATATTATCTTTCTTTTTTTAACATTTATTGCGATGTTTATCGCTGTTCAAAAAACAGCGGCAGCAACCCCTCAATATCGTGCTGCTGATAACGTTGTCGCAACTTATAGAAAAGACTCTGGCTTATTTGAATATTCTTCCAAAAGAAAGACTTGGGAGAACATTTCAACATACCTAGATAACAATAATGACACTGCTTATCACACTAGAGTATATCGTTGTCAATTAGCAATTAATAACTTCATTACCTATGTTCAAAATAATGGAACAACTGAGCAATACGAAGAACTAGTGAGTAACTACAACGAAAGTAGATTGTCTCCTAAGGTCTTAGATTCAGAAGGAAAAAACCTTTTCATTAAGACAACCGTGGAAGAAGAAGGCGTGATGGTGGAGAAGATTGTTCGTAACCCTGATGCTAGAGCAGGAGATGAGTATTATTATACTCATTTTTACCGTGAATACACGCTTACTAACTGCGGTGGCTATTTGATTTCTTTCTTCCCTGAATATCAATCTGCACTTAAATCTTTATCCAACATTTTATTTTTTATACAAATCCCAATCGCAATGTTTGTGTCTGGAGTGATTATCTATTTTGTCCCTCCGGTTTTGATTTTTAGAAGGGGAAGATCAACCTTTGGAAAGAAGTTAATGCAAATCGGATTAGTTGACTCTAAAGTGCTCAATCCTTCGTTTGGAAGATATACCGCAAGGTGGGCTATCTTCTTCTTTGGAGAACTGATATTAAGCCTATTTTCCTTTGGCTTGCCGTTCATTATTTCATTTTCCATGATGGTCTTTTCAAAAAGAAGACAAGGATTCCCTGATTATATGCTCGGTTTAACTGAAGTCGACACAAACAAACAAAAGGTCTATTTCAGCAAATATGAAATAGCCGTTGAGCATTCCTTAGACCATAAGGAAGCTATCCCATTCAAATTGATAGAAAAAGAATAGTTTGCGTTTAACATACGTACATTAAAGTGTTTGACTACCATACATACACTCACGTATAATAATCGTGAACAAAGTTACCTGAGGAACTGCATATGAATAATAAAAAATTCTTTGGTGCTGCAATTACTACTATTTTTTCTCTTATAATGGCCGTTACTGCAGCCAATTTCTCTTCTACCTCTGTCAAGAAAGCCTCTGCTTTAGGCAATGAAAACGATGCTCCATACTCTGAAGCATCTTTTAATTCGTCAGTTGAATTAGGCAGAAATGAATTGACGGTAGATATTCAATCTTTGACAAGTACTCCAACGAGTAAATCAGCTACTATTACTTTCTCAAGCGTTAGCGTTACTGGATGGGGCACTCCAAAGAAGAATGCTTACA
This sequence comes from Bacilli bacterium, assembly GCA_016302705.1. Lineage (GTDB taxonomy): Bacteria > Bacillota_I > Bacilli_A > RFN20 > CAG-826 > UBA2450. Next base: position 6,871 of record JAEDNC010000001.1, read on the forward strand.
TTGTTATTGATGATCCTGACTATTCTGGTTCTGAATCTCAACCATCTTTGAGCGATCGTACTAACCCACAATTCAATGGATACACTATTGAAATGTCAAATGCTGCAACATTTACATTGGATTACGGTACAGGAGATTCTAGAGTAAAAATTACAGAATTTGTTATTCCTCAAACAGTTAGTTATGGAAATACATTCTCTATCAAAAACAACAAAATTCTTTCTGATACATTCGTTTTTGAAAAAGGACTTGAAGAAGCCAAATTTGATAGATTAGTTATTCCTAGTGGAATCGAAGTCATTGAATCTAGAGCATTCCAAAATGTTCCTGCGAATGTCGAAGTAAAAATTTGCGAACCTTCAAAACCAGCTGGATGGGCTAATGATTGGTTTGGCGATATCGATCCAACAAAAATTGAATGGAATTATCAATTAATTGGGCCAGATACCACTGGTCGTACCACTGGCAACGAAACAAACCAACTTGACCAATCAATTGGTACTGCTAAAAAAACATTTGGCAAGTTATCTAATTCTGCTGGTAATAACGCCAACAACGTCTATACAGTAGTGAACGATGTCAATTGGACTGGAGATTTTGATAATCCAGTTAGAGATGGTTCATCTGCTCCATATGCTTTAGAAGGATATGTTTTAAGACTTATCGATAACGCTTCAACAATTTACGTTCCAGAAACAATGAAATATGGTAGTGATTTAACTATTGTTAATAATAGAATTGCTGCCCATGCACTTGATTTTGATCAATATGATGATAACGAACAATATATTGGAAATATAACTGAAATCTACATTCCGAGTGGAATTCAAGAAATTGAATCCAAAGCATTTACTGATGTTCCTGCTTCAGTAACATTTAAATGTGAAGCAGCTTCTAAACCTGCTCTTTGGTCTGATTCATGGGTTCCAAACGGAACAAAAGTTGAATGGGGCGTTGCTTTTGATGAAAGTAAGAGAAATACAGCCGTCACTTCAACTGACAGATTATTTAGATTAGCAAACGAAGACACAACCTTTATTTTGGGTTACAAATATACTCAGCACGACACATTCTTCTGTGAACACTGCAATGAAATTTATCAAGCATCTGAATTGGTTGATGGAAAGTGCCCAGAAGGACACGCTGTTACCGTTCTCCCAGATGTAACTCCTGAATTCCAAAAACCACTTGTTGTTTCTTACGATATTAGAAACACAAGAGACAATTCTACTAGAAAAGTCTGGTACGAATTCCCATTACAATCTGAAGAACCAACTTCAACCTCAACTTCTTATTATGATTCAGTTAGAACTCAACCTCTTTCTCGTTCATTTGATATTTTGTTAAAAGACGATGAAGAGTTTGATGCTGCTTCGGTTAATGTCTATAACATTTATCGTGCAAAATCAACTAAGATTCTAACTAAAACCGTTGAAGATGGACGTGTAGTAGAAAAATACCTCACTTATCGTTACCCAGATACTAAGGTAAGCTTTGCCGCATCTGCTAGTAAACGTTATAAAAATGAAGTTAATGTTAACTCAGTTGTCAAATATAACTTTACCGGTTTAACAAAATTCTTTGACTATTCAATGATTTCGATGAATGTTGATAAGGTTTTACCATCTTACTGGTTTGAAGGAATCAGTGAGGATGTTAGAAACTCTGTCCAAGACAAGATCGATGATGGTTCCTACTCTATTCGTTATGCTGTCTATAACATCAACAATTCATTCTATCGTTTAACATATTATTCACCATCTTTAAATAAGATAGTGACAGTCACAACCGCAATTAAGACACCTAACTCTGTTGTTGTTCTCGAAAAAGACAACGGCAACAAACTTTCATATTTAATCAAAAATAGTGATATTACTTATGAAGAAGGTGGAAAGAAATACAATGATTTCGCACTTGAAAACTTAAAGCAATTAGAAATCGTTGGATTTACTATCAATATTCACTTATGGAATATCGCTCAATCAACTAAAGTTGGACGTACTGATTTGTCCATCCACTTTGGTGCGATTGATGTTATGCCAGTAAACGCAAACGCAAAAGTTTACAATATCTTTACATTTATTCTTATCTTCGAATTGGTTGCTTTAGCAGCTTACGCAATTGGATCGGTTGCTCTCTTCTTTGTCTTAAAAGAGAAATATAAGAACGATGAATTTAGAAGAATGAAACCAAAAGCATATGCCAAGACTGCTATTCTTGGATATGTTGGTTTACTTATTATTTCGATTACAGTTCTCTTTATCATCTTTAGAGGAGGACTATTTAGCAATGCAGTCGCGGTTCATAACCCAATCGACATCTTTATCGTTGTTCCAGGTGTTATTTCAATCGTGATTATTGGCTACTTTATTAAGTTTGTTGTTGGTAAAATTAAATCTAACAAACAACGTAAACAAGCCAAAAAATTAAAACTTAACGAAGATGCCGTTGATGATGGCACTAAATAATTTCATAGAGGAGTTTATATATGGAAATTAAGATTAAAAGCTTAACAAAAATCTTCCCAGGCGATGCAAAAAAGAATATTCGTGATACCATCGCTGTTAAGGACTTGGATTTTGTTGTTGATGATGGCACACTTGTTGGTCTTCTCGGCCCATCAGGATGTGGTAAATCAACTACACTTTATATGATTTCAGGATTACAAGTTCCTACATCTGGTGAAGTTTGGTTTGGTGACCAAGAAGTTACTAACTTATCCCCAGAAAAAAGAGGTATTGGTTTAGTTTTCCAAAACTACGCTTTATATCCTCATATGACAATTTATAAGAACATCGAATTCCCATTAACAAGTTTACAAGTCGAAGTTCCTCTTGAAACATTCTTTACATATCATCTTGCCTATTCCTATCAAATGAAGGAAGACGATGATGTTAATGGAATTAAGAAAGCCTTCCAATCATTAGCGGCTAAAACCGGTTATTCAAGAAAACAATTCAAACTTGATATTCAAGAAAAAGATCGTAATTTAGATATCAAAGTTGAATTAATTGATGTTTCAAAAACATCAAAAGCTTTATTTACAGAAAATGTTAATAAGATTATTGATGTTAAGCTTGAAAGTGAAAATGAAGTTCAATCAAGTGACGCTTTATTTGATACGACATTCCGTGCGACAGTGGAAACCATTACCGAAAACGAAACAATTGATGTTGCTTTCCGTGGCCGTTTAGGAAAGAACTTCTCTACAAGTTCAATTGATGAAACAATTAAAATCTTCAATTCAACCTCTAATGAATTTGGAAAACCAGCTGAAGTAGTTATTACTAAGACTCAACATGGTTATGAAATCATGGCTCGTGTTTTAGGTATTAAACACTTAAGAATCAACGAATGGTTTGAAGCAGTTAAAGCCTCTTATCCATACGAAAATCCTTATTTCACAGTATCTTCAGTTAACAATAAAGAACTTACTCAAAACGTTAAGAAATTCTTAGCAGAACATAAATGTGATGTTGCTGATTTTAAAATTTATTTTGATAAAGAACACACAAAGATGTACTTCAAATTATTGAAAAAATCACAAGAACAATCTGCTGAATTATTAAAAGAATTATCAGAGAAATTCCAACTCGCTGACGTTGAAACTGCAGTCAGTCAAGCAATCAGTCACCGTAAACTCACAAAAGAAGAAAGACGTGATATTGTTTATGAAACCGCAAAACTCGTCCAAGTCGATGAATACTTACAACGTAAGCCATCACAACTTTCTGGTGGTCAACAACAACGTGTCGCTATTGCTCGTGCATTAGTCAAACACCCACGTGTCTTATTATTAGATGAACCATTATCTAACTTAGACGCTCGTTTAAGATTACAAACACGTGAAGAAATTAGACGTATTCAACAAGAAACAGGTATTACTTCTGTCTTTGTTACACACGACCAAGAAGAAGCAATGTCTATTTCTGATCAAATCGTCGTTATGAAACTCGGTGAAATGCAACAAATGGGTAAACCACAAGATGTTTACAATTCACCAGCTAACTTATTCGTTGCTCAATTCTTAGGAACTCCACCAATCAATGTCTTCCATGGACGTGTTGAAGGAAAGAAAGTCTTCGTTGGCGATGACTGCGTTTACACAGCAAGCGAAGAAATTGGCAATAAAGATGTCTACGTTGCAATTAGACCAGAAGGATTTACTCTTGCTGGTGCTAAAGACAAAGATGTCTTGCACGCTAATTGCGAAATGATTCAAGTTATGGGTCGTGATATTAGCGTCGTTGCAAATAACGAGAAATGTATCAAACCAACTTTTAAAGCAATTATTTCTGCTGATGACACAGTTAATCCAGGACCAGTTGCATTTAAAGTTAAACCTCATAAAATTTTCATCTTTGATGGCGAAACAGAAGAAAGAATTTACACAAAATAAGGAGGCCATATGTTATTAGAAAAAATTAAAAACCTTTTCAATAGCAAAAAATCAGCTTCTACCGATCAACCTGTGGCTGCGGAATCCTTGTTTGACACTGGAATCCCAGATATCTCTGAAGGCTATGATTCAGAAAAAGACGTGGTGGTTCGTTTAGTTGGAAAAAGACCAACAAAGAGTTACCGTGTCAGTGGAATTGATGATGTTGCTAGTAAAAATAACTGGAAAGCATGGTTATATCTAGCACCAGTTATCATCTTAGTGGCAATCTTCTTGCTCTATCCTTTAATTAATACAATTTATATCGCGTTCGCAAAAGAATATAGTTATATCAAAGGATACGGTACAGGATTGACGCTTGATAACTTTGGCGTTGTTCTTGGCTTAAAAGAATATATCAACGCTAGTGGACAAAGAGCCACAGAAACTAACTTTGTGAACTTCGCGATCCCTAATACAATTGTTATCGCATTTGTGACTGTTCCATTGTCAATTTTCTTAGCTCTTATTATTGCAGTTGCCCTTAACTCCATTAAATGGTTCCAAAAATTCTTACAAACAGTGTTCTTCTTACCTTATGTTACTAATGGCATTGCTATTGGTATGGTCTTTGCGGTTATCTTTGATAGACAAGGCATTATTAACAACTTGTTCCATACAGATATCGCATGGATTCAAAACGCTGAACACTGGACCGCAATGGTACCACTTTGTATCTACATCGTTTGGAATTCTATTCCATTTAAGATTTTAATCTTATTATCAGGCTTACAAGGCGTTGACAAGCAATATTATCAAGCTGCTCAAATCGATAGTGCTTCTAAAGGCAAAGTTCTTCTTAAGATCACTATTCCATTACTCTCTCCACAAATCTTATATTTGATGATTACAGGATTTATTGGAGCGTTTAAGGAATATAACTCCATCATTTCTATCTTTGGTGCTCCAAGTACCGCAGGCAGTGGTGGTGCATCTACTGAAAAGAACTTATTAACAGTCGTCTATTATGTTTACGATATTCTTGAACATGATAGCCAAACAATGATTCAATACGCTGCTGCCGGAGCAGTCTTGTTATTCGTTGCTATTCTTCTCTTCACATTTATTCAATCTAAAGTGTCGAAGAGTAGAGTTTATTATTAGGAGGTGTTGTTTATGGCAAAAACTTATAACAACTTTCAAGGTCAAAATTTAAACCAAAACATCACACTTTCTATTAAAGAAGCCGGCAAAACCGTTGAAACAATCAAGAAGGCTGAAAAAGTTACAAAGATTATTTCAACAATCATTACCTATGCGTTTATAGTCGCATTAGCATTACTCGTAATCTTCCCATTTTATTGGATGATTATTACATCACTTAAATCGTTAGATGAAATCACTGGTATGTCTACTGGTGGTAGACAAACATACTTCCCAGAAATCGTTATGTGGAGTAACTACGTGTATGTTTTCCAAAAATTTGATTTTTCAACTTATATGGTTAACACAGTTGTTGTCGCTATCTTCTCAACAATTGGTACACTTTTTACTACAATCTTCGCAGCATTTGCTTTCTCTAGACTTAACTTCAAAGGAAGAGAAACAGTGTTTGCAATCTTGCTTATGACAATGATGATTCCTGGCGAAATGATGGTCTTATCTAACTACATTACCGTCGCATCATTTGGATGGATTGAAAGTGACAGTCAAACATTATTACAAGCTTATGCCTGTATGATTGTTCCTTTCTGGGTTAGTGTCTTCTATATCTACTTATTAAGACAAAACTTTAAACAAATCCCTAAAGAATTATATTTAGCAGCCAAAGTTGATGGTAAGAGCGATTGGAACTACTTATGGAAAGTCATGGTTCCTCTTGCCGCCCCAACACTTATCTCAATTTCGATTCTCAAATTCATGGGAACTTGGAATTCGTATATGTGGCCTCAACTTGTATGTAAAAATGAAGCTTACCAATTAATCTCAAATGGTTTACGTGGATCAAGCTTCACAAATGCTGATACAGGAATTACTGAATACGGTTATCGTATGGCAGCGACAGTTCTTGTTACAGTCCCACTCTTCTTATTATTCGTCTTCTTCCGTAAATACATCATGCGTGGTGTTGGAAGAGCCGGTATTAAGGGTTAATAAAGTTTATAATGCTTAAGCATTTATAATAAAAAGGAGAATAATTATGAAAAAATTCAGAAAATTATTAATTGCAGCTGCATCAGTTATGGGCGTTTCTGCTCTCGTTGGATGTGGACAACAAGGAGTCTCTGATAATGGTTATCTCATCAAAGTATGGGGAACATTTAACGACACCTATGGTGCAATTGTTGAGAAAGCAATCAACAAAATGAAGGAATTGCATCCTGAATATACTATCAAATACACCAAACAAACAGGTATGGGCTACGATGGTTTGGCTGATTTAGCAGTTAAAGGATTTGCTGCTGGTGATTATCCAGATGCAATTGTTGCTTATCCAGATTCAGTTGCTGACTTCATTTATGCTGGTAAAGCACTTGATATGTCTAAATATATGAACGATCCAGAAATTGGTTGGACTCAAGAAGATATTGATGATATTCCAGAAGCTTACCTCAACGAAGGTAGTGATTATTTTATTCCAGGAACATTCTCACTCCCACTTTGTAAATCAACAGAAGCGATGTATTACAATCGTACAATCTTGATTGACTTAGACCTTTCTGGTATTGATGATGAGATTAATGATGGTGAACCACTTGATGATGATTATCTCCAACATTTAACTTGGGATGAACTCTTCAATAAATTATGTCCAGCAATCATTGCTTATGATGCAAAATTACCTGAAGATAAGAAAATCTTAACTCCAGGTGCTGACTATAAAGATACCTGGGCATTAGTTGGTTATGACTCAGATGATAACTTATTCATTACTTTGGCTGAACAATATGGTTTACCATATACAAGCCTTAACAAGCAAACATTAAAAGGCTCTATCGACTTTGCTTTAACTGATGACCAAGGCAAATTCGCAGGTGTCAGTGATGAATATATGGAATTAATGAGAACATTCTCTAATGCATATAAGAATAGATATTTAACAACAAAGGGTGTCATCGGTAAGAATGTTAACTATGTTTCTACAACTGGTGGAATGCTCTTCTCAATCGGTTCAACCGGTGGTGTTTTCTATCAATATTCTTCAAATAACCCATACGATGTTGGCGTTGCTCCTGTTCCACAACGTTCATTTGCAAAAGAAACCGATATTAAATTAATTAACCAAGGACCATCTTTAGCATTCTTAGAACGTGGTACAGGCGATGTTAAAGAATTGCGTGCTAGAGGTGCATGGATGTTCTATGATATTTGGACCTCTGTTGCTATTAACTCTGAATGGTCACAAACTTCTGGTTACACTCCAGTCAGATCTTCTGTCACTAGAGAACCTTCTTACTTGAAATATGCTTCAGAAGAAGGAAAACAACCAAAGACTCTTGAAATTCTTAACGCTCGTAATGCTACATATGTTGCAAATACATTAGATTACTTATACAGCTCACCAGTTTTCTATGGCTCATCCAAGGCTCGTACTGCTGTTTCTGGCATCATGGCTGATATCTTCAAAGGATGTAAAAATCTTGACGTCAATAGTGTTGAATTTGAAAATCTTGTCACAGAGACTTTCCGTAAAGGATTTAATAACGCTATTTAATTGAAAGGAAGAAATTATATGAAACCTTCAAAATTATTTCTTGCTGCTGTTCTAACCGTTGGTGGTATTGGTGCTCTTGCCTCTTGTGGAGGAGACAACTTTAACGGATTAACAATCAACTTCTGGCATACATTTGGCCAAACAGTTGCTGGTGGTATTGAAAGTTCTGCTGCGACATTTGCTAAATTAGTCAAAGAAAACGAAGGCGTTGATCTTCGTATCAAACTCACATATAAAGGTGGATATGATGATGTCTTAGGCGAAGTTGGTAAATCATTCTCTGCTGGCGGAAACCCAACAATTACTGTAGCTTACCCAGACCACGTCGCTGATTATTTTGCTGCTGAAGAAAATGCTGGCGAGAATTATGTCGTCAATCTTCAACCATATGCAGAAAATGCAACTTATGGTTTTGGCAAAGAAGCCTGGTTGGGCGATAAAAATGGTGTTGATGATTTCGTTGAATCATTCTTTGAAGAATCAACTAACTATGCAAAAGATGGAATGTATTCTCTTCCATTCTTAAAATCAACTGAAATTATGTTATATAACATCGATTTAGTCCAAACTGCCTTAAAAATTATCGAAGGCGGTGAACCAACAGTCGATGATGTTAACGATTATATGAAAAACCTTACATGGACAGAATTTATGGATTTCTGCCAAATGATTAAGGAACATATGAATGAGATTTCTCCAAGCTTAGAAGTCCCTGCAGTTTATGATAGTGATGGAAACTTATTTGTTACTCAAATGTATCAACAAGGTATTCCATATGCTTCATTAGGTACAAAAACAAATTCTGGCGTCGTAGATTTCGATGGTAGAAGTGAAGATGCATCTCCAGAACAAAAAGATGCATATAATAGAACAATTAATTTTTTAAAACAATATAAGCAATGGTTTGATAAAGGCTATTTCACCACAAAAGGTGTTACCGGCCAATATTCAAGTAACTATTTTGCCGCTGCTTCACCAAAGACAATGTTTGCCATTGGTTCATGTGGTGGATCTGGTTATTCGTTCCCATCTTCTAGTGAATTTAAAGTTGGCGCATGTAAAGTTCCATATAACAAAAACGCTACATACGTTTCTCAAGGACCAACATTAGCTCTTCTTCACAACAAGAAATTAGTTAATGCCGGAACAGATGATCAAGCAGTTCTATATGCTTGGAAATTCATCAAATATTTAACAAATGAAGATGTTAACGCTGCTCAATGTGCTTCTAACTCTGAAGGATACATTCCAGTTAGACAAAGCGCATATAACACTTCAGCATTCACTAACTTCATTAAGAGCGATACAGACTATGTTGTCGTTACAAAAGCTGTTATCGAAGAAGTTAATGGCTCTTATTTCAGCTCACCAGTATTCAAAGGTAGCGCTGGCTTAAGAAAACAATGCGAAGGATGCTTTGCTGATGTTATGAAGCTAAAGATTTCCAAAGATGCAACTGATGAACAAATCGTAAATCAAATTAAAACCGTTCTCGATAGATGTATTAGTCAAGCAATTATCGGAATGTAATTTAAGGAGGTCATTGATATGACAAACACCTTCAAAAAACTTATAAAATTTATTACCGCAGCTGTGATGTTTGTGGGCGTCGGTTCTTTAGGCGCATGCGGACCTCAAGGTGATGGTTCAATCGACTATGTCCATAATGGAAGTGTTAAGTTAAAACTTGATTACAAGAACCATGATTTCTTTGAAGATGGTATTGGACAAGTTACTGTCTTAACATATATCGATGGTGATACTACTCACTTCAATAATGTATACGGTGACAAATCAACAACCTTAAAATCTCGTTATTACGGTATTGATACACCAGAATCTACTGGTGCTGTTCAACCTTTTGGTAAGAAGGCTAGTCACTTCACCGAAGAGAAATTAAGAAACGCTGCTGCAAACGGAACAATCGTTGTTTCTTCTCCATTTTCAACTGCTGAAGATGGTGGCAAAGGCGTTTATGATAAACCAAAAACCGACTCAACAGGTTCTCGTTATTTATCACTTGTTTGGATTAACGAAACAGTGAAAGACGCTCCGGTTGAATCCTTGGTTTTACTTAACTTATGGATTGTTCAAGAAGGCTTATCTTGGGCAAAGAACACTAATGATGTTCCAGCATACAAAGATGTATTCTCAGATGCGATGAACCAAGCTGAAAGATTAGTCCGTGGATTATGGGCTGGCGAAGACCCAGACTTTAACTATGGTGACTATATTACTACTTCTTTATATGATATTAAGAAAGAAGTCATGGCATCATTAGTTAAAACTGATCCAGAACAAAAGAATAAATATGATGGTGCAAAAGTCAGAATTACTGGTGTCGTTTCAGGCTTTGTTGATAGAATGCTCTATTTACAAGAAAAATATATCTTTGATAAAGAAACTCTTGAACCAGTTGATGATGACGATTATGATCCAGCACACCCAGAAAAATATATTGTTGAATGGGCAGGAATTAACGTCTTCTGTGGAATGACTCCTATTTCAAGTGGCTACACACAAATCGGAACATATCTTGAAGTTTGTGGTAACGCCGCTGACAGCGATACATTTGGCTTCCAAATTTCTGGTACTCAAGGACACTGGCCAGCTTCCATGGAATGGGAAGAAGGCGATGACAACTGTAAAGTTATTCTTACAGCTGAACAAAATGATGGTGTTCACACCCTTCAATCATTTGACTATACCGCTAGTGAATTAAATGCTAACGTTACAAAATTAACTAAAGATATTAAAGACAAGAATCAAAATCTTAACTTCGATTTATTCTGTCGTACAAATATTACCGATGAATTAGTTTGTTCTAATGCATATTTAAATGGCGCTGGTGATGAATTAACACTCAACTTTAAAGGCGTTGATTTTACAGCCTATGTCCCATTTGGATATCACGGAAATCCTGATGATACCGCTGATAGCTGGATGGATCCAAGCAAAGTTATTGGTAAATCATTCAAATTATCAGGTGTCTTCTCATACCACATTAATTCTAGTGGCGAAATTAAATTCCAAGTCATCGTTTGTGGCGATAGCGATTTAGTTTGTACAACTGATAAAAAAGGTACAGTTAGGACATCTCCATTAACTGTTGGAGATACTTATGAAGTTTCATTTGCTGAAAATGTTAGCTACTACTTCAGAGGTAGAGCGACATCAGTTGCTGATGTAACAACATTAAAGACTCCTGCTCAAATTAAAGCAATTGCTGCTTCTTTAGGTAGAAATCAAGAAAGTGAAGACTACTATGGTGTCAAAGGTAGAATTGCTAGTATTGACACACCTTGGGATAAAGCATACGCAAATATCTCTGTTGTTATTGGCGATAGTTCTAATAGTGTAATTGTTTACCGTGCAAAAGTTGTCGATTCGATTGATGGTAGTATAATTTCTGCCGGTAAAGAAATTAGCGTTGTTGGAAAAGTTAAAAATTTCAATAACACTGCTGAATTAGTTAACTGTACAATCTATAATTATGATGGACAAGGCGCGGTTGCAAGAAAGATCACATTCACTGAAAACGAAAAAACAGTTGAAGCTGATTTAGTTGTTGTTAATAAAAACTATACTGATTCAGTTATCGTTGATTCTTATATCACTTTATTTGGTGTTCCATCTACTAAAGATGGCATTATTCACTTCGACGCAACAAAGATTATGTCTGCTTATAGAAGTGGTACTACTCCAGAAGATCCACTTACTCCATATAAAGCTACTTTAATTGCTGGGGAATTAGATGAAGGAGAAGAATCTTCTGAAACTTATTATATTGCTGGTACAGTTAACGAAATCACAAAGGCATATGACACTAGTACAAAACGTATTAGTTTCGTTGTTACTGCTGATGGATTTAGTTACCTTATTTCTGGCGCTAAATTCTTATCAGGATTATCTCCAGAAGACTTAGTAGTAGGTAAGGACGTTCTTATTAGAGCAGTTCTTAAGAAAGTTGAAGGAGTTTTGACAACTAGAGAAAACGGATGTCAAATTCAATCAATTAAATAAAAAGAAAGGAGAAGACTAATGTATTGCTATCATTGTGGAAAACGAATCGATGAACGCAAGATTGAAAGCAAATCATCCTCTTTTGATTCAAACCAAGAATATGGTGAATTTACAAAAGTTCAATACATTTGCCCAAGATGTGGACATTTAATCCACGAAGGGTTATCAGAAGAAGATTCAAAAGAACTTTCACGTGCAAGTCACGCTCAAATCCAAAGAGCTAACAATAGCTATGCCCGTGGAATGTGTATGAATGCTTTAGGTGTTATCTTGCTTATAATTGCTATTATCTTCTTCATTTTAGCGAACAAACCTTCACAAGGGTTTGTTCTTCAAACCAATTGCGCAGAATTTTATGTATTCATTGGCGCAACTATTATATCTGTTATTCTTTTAGGAGTTGGAGCTTACTTGACGATTATCGGACTCAAGACTAAGCACCATTACTACCAACTCTTAAAAGACTTAAATAACAAGACCTTTGTGCAGTAATCACAGAGGAAAAAAAACGATTGTTAATAAGGAGGCATTATGAAATTTAAGAAATTATTACCAATCTTATTTACCGTCGGAATGCTAGCCGGTTGTAATCCATCCGCTGGAGGCGGATCACAAACTGGTGGTGACACAGAAGACGGAACACACACAATTGAAATCGTCAACAAGGCTGAAATGGAAGCCGATTGGATGATTGGCGATCCGACACGTCTATTACAGTTAAGATTAACTGATAATGGAGAAGTTAAGAGTGACATTGGTGAAGTTTTAGCAAAGAACCTCACAATCACTATTGCAGATAGTAAGGTTGTTTCAAATAACGCTTTAACATTCACAGCAATGGGTGAAGGAACAACAACAGTTGCTCTTAAGTACTATGGAACTCAAAAACATTTCAACATTAAGGTTGTCCATAGACCAACAAACAAAGAACTTTATGGCACAACACACGAAGGCAACGCAGCAGATCCGTTTAATAATGAAGATGCGTTAAAGATTGCCAAGGCTCAAAAACAAGCTGGTAGTTATACAACTGATAAATACTATTTTGCTGGTACAGTTGATTCATTCTACCATGCTCCAGGAAGCAGAACTGACAAGATTTGTTCTTGGTATATGACACCAGCTATTGCCGGTGGTGAAAGATTTGAAATTTACAAATGTACCATTACCGACGAAGGTGCCACTTCAAATAGACAATGGACAGAAGATGATATTTGGAAAGGTGCAAACTTTGTCGCCAAAGGAAATCTTGCTGACTACAATGGCCAATATGAAACTGGCGCTGCTGAACTCATTAGTGTTTCCGGAACAAAACCAGAAGTCCACACAATCGAAGCAACAGTTGCACAAGCTCTTACTGCTGGTAAAGCATTAAGTGAAGGCGATTCTACAATCGACACATATAACATTACTGGTTATGTTGTTAAGAAAGATGGAAACAACTACTTCTTAGCCGATACAAAAGAAGTTGCTAGTGATGACAAAGACATGTTTGAAGTTTACTATTACGCAGCACCATCTCCTGAAATCGCTGGTAAATTATTAAAGGATGCTAAAGTTAAAATCAGTGGTATCAAAGTTAAGAATTATAAAGGACAAATTCAAACAACAGTTTCTCCAAAAGATGCTGATATCGAAGTTCTTGAAGCAGGTACAGAATGGGTTGCCCCAGCAGGCGAAGCAGTTACAGTTACTGAAGCTTTAGCAAAGATTAACGCTATTGATATTACAGGTGTTACTGAAAAGACAACAATCTACGTTGAAGACGAAAAGATTTTCGACGTTACAGGTATTGTTGTTAGTAAAGGTACTTGGAGCAGCCAATATAATAACGCTGATTTCTACATTGCAGATACAATAGATGCAGCAAAAGATGCCCAATTACAAGTCTTTAGATTTGCTGATAAAGCAATCTTTGATGAAATTGCAGTTGGTGACACAGTTAAAGTTACATGTAAATTAGCTGCTTACGTTTTAGTTACTGAAGGTGTTCCTTCAATCGCGGCAAGAGAAACAAACGCTGGTCCATCCGCAGTTATCGTTAATAAAGGCGAAGGCGGTGGCAGTGGAGAAGATGTCCCACCAGCAGGCGAAGCAGTTACAGTTACTGAAGCTTTAGCAAAGATTAACGCTATTGATATTACAGGTGTTACTGAAAAGACAACAATCTACGTTGAAGACGAAAAGATTTTCGACGTTACAGGTATTGTTGTTAGTAAAGGTACTTGGAGCAGCCAATATAATAACGCTGATTTCTACATTGCAGATACAATAGATGCAGCAAAAGATGCCCAATTACAAGTCTTTAGATTTGCTGATAAAGCAATCTTTGATGAAATTGCAGTTGGTGACACAGTTAAAGTTACATGTAAATTAGCTGCTTACGTTTTAGTTACTGAAGGTGTTCCTTCAATCGCGGCAAGAGAAACAAACGCTGGTCCATCCGCAGTTATCGTTAATAAAGGCGAAGGCGGAGAAGGCGGTGGCAGTGGAGAAGATGTCCCACCAGCAGGCACAAAAGTTAGTGTTGCAATCACAGCTAATTTATTTACAGCAGATGCTACTAATAACAAAATCGCTACTTATACAAGTGGTGATGCAACATTTACATTAGATCAAAACAAATCTAAAACTGCAAATAGACTCTCTGATACAACCCATTTAAGAGTTTACCAAGACGCAAAATTAGCTGCTACAGTTACTGGAAAAACTTTTAAAACAGTTGAAATTACAGTTTTTGAAGAAAAATATGCAATCGCTGCTAACTTTACCGAAACTGATGCAACAGTTACAGTTTCTGGAACAACAGTCAGATTTGCATTCGCAACCTCAGTTTCTGCATTCAGTTTTGTTGCAGCAGCACAAGTTCGAATTACTGCAGTCTCATACTACGCTGACTAATCAATGTAATTAAGATATTAGGGGCGTGCTCGCACGCTCCTTTTCTTGTGTCTTCATTTTCTGTATAATAATTTCAGGTATTTGAATATGAAAAAAAGATTATTTGTTTTTATTAGTTTAGTGGCTGTTTCTTTAACTTCCTGTCAAAAAGATCCTGGCGAAGTTAAGTTTGATATAAGCGATATAAGTGCCACTGAAATCCACACTGAATTACAAAAGGGTTTTATTGATAGTGAAGACCCTGACTTATTTATTAAACAAAATGATAATTATGAAAATAACTTTGCTCGTAAATCTCAATCAGCACCTTTAGGCATTAAAATAAGCTATAAAGTTACAACAGATAATGGTGCAAATGGTTCATATAAAGTTGTTACTAGTGAGACTATCGACTTCGCTAATTCATATGAGCATCCAGCGAGTGGCGATTCCGCAGAATTATATAATTTAAAACTAAACACAAAATATTTTTATAAAGTTAAGGGATACTACAAGAGCACAATGTTTGAAAGTGAAGTTAAAGAATTCACAACAAGTAATTCAAAATTAAGAAATATATTTGCTGAAGGAGTCGAAAATGTCCGTGATATTGGCGGATATTTAACTGAAAATGGTAAATATATGAAACAAGGTCTTATTTATCGTACCGCTCAGTTTAATTACAATCATAGTAATGAAAACGCTCTTCAAAGCGAACCAACTTCAAGGGGAAGAGAAGTTTTAACTAATCAACTTGGTTTAAAAACTGAAGTTGATATTAGAGAAAAAGTTGATAAAAAAGGAAACGATGAAACTAATGGAATTACTTCTTCTCCATTAGGAAGTTCAGTGAAATATGTTAGTTTACCAATGAGATTTGGTGGTTCTAACCCAATTAGAGAAGAAAATAAAGATAATGTTAAAGCCTTTTTAGAATTATGCGCCAACGAAGAAAATTATCCACTTGCGTTCCACTGTGTTAGAGGAACCGATAGAACTGGTGCTCTCGCTTATGTTTTAGGGGCTCTCTGTGGAGTTAGTAAAGAAGATTTGATTAAAGATTATTTATTTTCTAATTTTGCAAACATCAATGGTGGAATATTAAAGACCAGTAATATTGATGGAAGTAGTTACTATGTTTATGGCATTGAAAATTCAACCGGAGAAACAATGTCTCAAAAAGCAAAAAACTATTTAATTGATCGCACTGGTGTTAGTGAAGCGACACTTAACAGCATTATTTCAATTCTTGTTGGTTAATCAATTATTCAAATAAATATTTAGCCAGGTTTTATTAGTGACCCGTCTTTTCTTTTTGATTAAAATATTTTTGTTGGAGATATAGATTATGAAATTATTAATGTTATTCGCAGATGGTTTTGAAGATGTTGAAGCAGTTGCGACTCGTGATGTCCTTGCTAGAGCGGGGATTGAAGTAGTGGATGCCCGCATCAAAGAAGATGAGACAGTTATCTCATCACATAAAATGTATTTTAATCACTTTAAAAGGCTCTCTGAGGTGAATTTCCCTGAATTTAGTGGAATTATTCTTCCTGGAGGTTCTCGTGGCGTAAATAATCTTTTAAATAGCGATGAAGTAATTAAAATAGTTAAAGAGTTTGCTGACTCTAACAAATTAGTGTGTGCGATATGCGCTGCTCCAATGGTGTTAGATAAAGCTGGTCTATTAAAAGGCAAAGATTTTACATGCTATCCTGGATGCGAAGTTGGGCTAGAAGGAAACTACACCGGAAAAGAAATTGTGGTCCTAGAAAAGATGATTACTGCAAGGAGTATGTTATATAGTATTCCGTTCGGTTTAGCGATCGTTGAAAAGCTCTTAGGAAAAGAAATTAGTAACAAAATTTATCAACAAATTGCAGGAATTAGATAGTTCCTTAAAATAAAAAGATATTTTCTTGAAAACAGGCTCTCGAGAAGATATCTTTTTTTACATAGAATACATCATTAGACTTATGAAAAAAGAACCATTCAACAATCAAAAGTATCTGAAGATTCAACGAGAATCGATTTTAAAACGCATTGAGAAATTTGGAGATAAGCTCTACCTCGAATTCGGCGGTAAATTATTTGACGACTACCATGCGAGTAGAGTCTTGCCGGGCTTTAAAAGCGACTCCAAACTCCAAATGTTACTTGGCATTAAAAATAAAGTAGAAATGTTAATCGTTGTTAATGCGAATGATATTTCTTCAAATAAAGTTAGAAACGACACTTTAATTACATATCAAGAAGAAGTTGAAAGACTTATCGATACCTATCGAGAAGTTGGCTTATATGTTAGTAGTGTCGTTATTTCTTTTTATGAAAGTGGGATGTCCGTTGATAACTTCATTAAGAAGCTAGAAAATAACGGATTAAATGTCTACCGTCATTATAAGATTAATGGATATCCACATAATATCCCTCTTATTCTTTCAGATGATGGATTGGGCAAAAATGAATACGTTAGAACCACTAAACCACTCGTGGTTGTTACCGCTCCTGGTCCTGGAAGTGGAAAGATGGCAACATGTTTATCTCAACTTTATCACGAAAACAAAAATGGTGTTAGAGCAGGATATGCGAAATATGAAACATTCCCAGTGTGGAATTTGCCATTATCTCATCCAATCAATCTTGCTTATGAAGCAGCCACAGTCGATTTAGCGGATGTTAATATGATTGATCCATTCCACTTAGAGACTTATGGAACTACCGCAGTTAACTATAATCGTGATATTGAAGTTTTCCCATTACTTAA
The DNA here is from genome assembly GCA_016302705.1 of Bacilli bacterium. Taxonomy (GTDB): domain Bacteria; phylum Bacillota_I; class Bacilli_A; order RFN20; family CAG-826; genus UBA2450. Next base: position 24,631 of record JAEDNC010000001.1, read on the forward strand.
AAATATCTTTGAACATATTTATGGCACTTCTCCATATAACTCTCCAACAGATATGGGAGTTAATATGATTGGTTTTGCTATTGATGATGAAGAGAAAGTTAATAAAGCGTGTAATAAAGAAATCATTAGAAGATATTATCAAACTGAAAAGAACGTCTATCTTGGTCAATTCAAAGATGAAACTATCACTAAGATGGATATGTTAATTAATAAGGCCGGAGTTCCTATCACCGCTAGAAAATGTGTTGATGCATGTTTAAAGGTTGCTGAAAAAGAAAACGAACCAGCAGTAGCAATTGAATTACCTAATGGTAAAATCATCACAGGCCATAGAAGCGCATTATTCGGAGCTTGTGCTGCTGCCTTATTAAACACTCTTAAGCACTTAGGAAAGATTGATAAAGACTTATATTTACTTATGCCTGCAGTGCTTGAACCAATTAAAGAACTCAAAACTAATTTCTTACATAGAAGTAACACTAGATTAAGAGCAGAAGAAGTTCTTGTTGCCTTATCAATTCAATCAAGAACTAATCCGTTAGCGGAACTTGCTATGAAGCAACTTCCTAAACTTGTCGGATGCGAAGCTCATAGTAGTACAATTCTCTCTGAGGTTGACTTAGGTACCTTAACTAGATTAGGTATTAGAGTTACTGAAGAGCCAGTTTCTTATAAAAAGAAATTGTGGACAAATAACCAATAAGATCTTAGTAATGGGATCTTTTTTTCTTTATAAAGAAATATAGTGGTTGTTGCTCTATCAATTAATTGATACAATAGACATGTT
>JAEDNC010000052.1 GCA_016302705.1 Bacilli bacterium
ATACGTGGGAGGTGTCATTGTAATTGAAACAATAAGGAGTTCGCGTCCAATAAACTCCATTATTTTTATATAGACTAGAATTCTCATTACAATATGAGCCGTTTGCCTTTGCCCAATCGGTAGGTTGGCAATATCTGCTGGTATCGTTAGGATTTACTGACGTTGAGAAACCATAATCAGAATTGAGGTAGTCTTTATAACTAAGTAAAAACACATTATCTTGAGTGTCCTCACACCAAAATCTATTGCTTGAAGAATTGTCTAAATCAGTTGTTGCAGCGCTATTATCAACATTTGTTAGTTGAATATAATTTTTTCCATACTTATAAAATGCTAAATTATAGAACTTATTATTCAACCACTCACGAATTTTACTGTGCTTATAGTTGTTTGGAAATACGGTTTTCCCATCTATTGTTCTTGTTGAATTGCTGCTTATGTAAGTTTCATTATCTAAAAGTAATTTTGAAAGCAAAAGATATTTACCATTTTCGATGCTTAGAATATTCCATTCAATAGGCTCACATTTAAACCAATTAGCCGCTGCGTCCATATAGAATCCGCCATCATAAAAATAATAGCCATCATGCGGTGAAAGTTTTTTCTTTAAAATATTCAATTTTTCAATTATAGCAGAATCGCTCACACGTTTTTGTGGATAAAGTCCGAAAGTCAATGTTTTCCCATCAGGAGATAATTTTGGAGTTTGACCGTTTTCTAACACGATATTCTTGAATTGTTTGCTAAAAGCAGGATTAGAAAACGAAACTTGATATTCACCACTTCCATCTGTTCCATTTAATGTAGGATTTGTAGCAGTTCTATATGTTGAATTTTTAGTTTCAGTTTCTTTGTGATTTTCATCATTTAAACATACCCTTTCAGCCGTACAACTCGAATAATCTTCGGCCCAAGTGTATATCGGATCCCCCCAATTATGTCCGATTGAGTTTAACGTACGATATGTTGAATAGTCGCATCGAGTGCAAGTATCATAAGCAGCGTATCCGTTTTCAAGGCATGTTGGACTAAGTCCATCATGATGAACCAAATCGTGACCAAGCGCTGGCAAAATCTCTGTTTTGCTGTCAGCGTGTCCATCATATGATGCATAATAAATTTTTGTTCCTTTTTCTACACATTTTGGTTCTAATGTGACATCATCAGTAATTTCTGCATCAAAATATTTAACATGCTCACCATTTTGCAAGCAGACATATTTTGCTTGAGCAGTAAAATCAGTCCACACAAATGAATCAAATTGATAATCATGCCCAACAGCTTCTATTACTGTATCGTGAGTTTGAGATGAAAAAGATGAATTTTCAAATGCAACTGTATATCTTCCTACACCATCAGCATCGCATTCTGCATTAGAAATAATTTTATATGTCGAATTAACCGTTTCGCTTTCTATATGAGTTGGATCGCTGGTGCATACCCTTTCAGCAGTACAACTAGAATAATCTTCAGCCCAAGTGTATGTTGGTGTTCCCCATATATGTTCATGTGGTTTTTTGTCACATCCAGCAAGGCTCATGCTTAATACGCTTAGCCCAACCAAAAATATATAATTTTTTTTCATAAGAAAAACCCTCTTTATTTTTCTACAAAGAAATATTACCAAATAGAGGGAAATAGAGCAAACACTCTCGACTGTTATTTGCTAGTTAATCATTGATTAATTTTTTTCTACTTTGGTTACAATTTAAAAGTCACTACTTATTAGAAGTAACCTCAAGTAGCACTACTAAAATTTATAGTTTAATTGAATTAAAAAGACCTACCTTTCGATAGATCCTTTAATGTAATTAATCTTGATAATGTTTTATCGCATCATAGATGGTCTTTTCTTTTGATTCATAACCATATTTATCGACGTCTAATTTATTTTTTACTTCGTGGGTCAAGGAACAAGGTCCTCCAATGCATCCAGTGAGACAGCCCATACCTTCAATGAAGTTAAAGTCGACAGTGCCATTTTTAGCTTTCATAAGTGCTAAACGACAATTATCTAAGCCATCAACTGAGATTGGCTTAACTTCAAATGAACTTCCTTGTTCTTTAAGAGCTTCTTTAACTGCATCGGTAAGTCCACCGCTACGAGCAAAGATTCTGCCATAATATGAAGCATTATCTAGTGGCGATTCTTCTAAAGAAGCTAAATCAATTTCTTTAGCATCGATCATCGCTTGAAGTTCTTCGAATGTTAAAGCAACATCAACATATGGAGCGACTCTTTCATCTTTGATTTCTTGCTTCTTAGAAATACATGGTCCAATAAACATAATCTTGCAATTTGGATTATGCTCTTTGATCCATTTTGCAATGGTTGCCATCGGCGATAAATTATGAGAAATCTTATCCGCTAAAGTTGGGAAGTATTTCCTAATGAAAGTAACGAATGTTGGACAGCAACTAGAGGTTAAGAATCCTTTTTCTTCGAGTTCTTTAGCCTCAGCATAGCTAACCATATCTGCTCCTAAAGCAGCTTCGATTACACTTCGATATCCAAGCTTTTGAATAGCAGTCACAACTTGTCCTAAGGCAACACCTTTAAATTGTGATGAGATTGAAGGAGCGATAATCGCATAGACTGGATATTTATTTGAATAATCAGAATCTTTCAAAATATCGATTGCATCTTTGATGAAACTCTTGTCCATGATTGCACCAAATGGGCATTGATAGACACAAGCTCCACATTGGACACATTTTTCATCATCGATTTTGGCGGAGTGATCGTCGTTTGTAGAAATAGCTTTAACCTTACAAGATTGTTCACATGGCCTAAGATAGTTTTGAATCGCGTTATATTGACATGATCTCGCACACATTCCGCAGTTGATACATTTGGTTTTATCAATGATTGCAGTTCTAGTTACTTCATCAAATCTAATCGCATCTTTATGACAAGCTTTTTGACAACGATGGGCAATGCAACCACGACATCTATTCGTGACTTCATATCCACCTAAAGGACATTCATCACAAGCAATCTTGACGACTTCAACAATATTTTTAATATTCTTATTGCCACCTAAAGCTAATTTCATTCTTTCTAAAACGATAGCTCTTTCTTTATAAACGCAACATCTCGTCGTGGATTTTGGTCCTGGTGATATTCTTAAAGGAATCTCGTTATATTCTTCTAAAAGAGTATCGTTAAATAATCCTCTAGCGATTTCTCTTAGAATCTTATACTTGAGTTCTTGAACGCTCGTATCAAATCTTGTATCCATAGTATTTGCTCCTTAAAAGTAAGTTACTTTGACGTTTTTACCCATCAATTTTAGCTTTTTAGCTAATTCATCAATTAAATGCATTTTGGTCGTAAAGTTAATGCCGGTATCTTCTCCTTGATGAGCGTTGTTAATCGCGCAGCCCACAAAGAAATTAATATCGGTAGCTTGTTCAAATAAATATCTAGCAATTTGACTTGCTCCATCGATCTTATAAAACCATGTGAGATATAAGTCATTTTGTTTTAAATAGTTATTAGCATATTCTAAAACTTTATTAATTGTAATGACCCCTTCGGTAACTAAATCAACTCCTTCGATTGAAGCAGTTGGAGGTACTTCTTTATCTAAATATTCAGTTTGTAAAACCAAAGGTTTATTTAAATATCTAGAAACGAGATTGCCAGTTGTTCCTCCTGAGACGATATGAACACCTTTTTTAGCAAAAAATAATGAAAGCATTTCTTTATCATCTTCTTTGTTAGTTGGAGGACCAATTAATAAATTCACTTGTTGTCTTTCTCTAATTCTAACGACCGCGACAGTCGTATCATCGCCTGGTCTAGAGTTATATAAGTCATTGCATTGATTAGCAAGTTCGGTCGCTAAAGCTTTAGAGGAATATTCTTTGCAATATAACATTCCCATAAAGTTTTTGATTTGCGGCATATCCCAACCAAAGTTAAGAGTTTCTCCTACTCCTGCGTATTTAACTCCATCACTCATTAAAATAAATGTGTCATATGGCAAAGCCTCAATTTTCGCGTGATGAATGGTCTTATCATCGATAACGGTTGATGAATAAGATAATTCTTTAACTTCTCCATTACGAATCATAAATGGAGTTGGATTATCGAAATTATAAATGTCGACGTATTTGTTATCTTTGATTTTGATGATTGTGAATGTTGAATAAGCGACATTTCTAACTTTACAAACAGGAAGTGTATTTGCAATACATCTAATACATTCTTTAATCGAAATGTCTCCAGCAATCATCGAAGAAAGCATCTTGCTTGTTAGAGTGGATAAAATATTAGCTTTAACCCCACTACCAAGACCATCAGCAAGCACTAAAATCTTTGTTGTTTCATCTTTAGAAGTGACTTCAATATGGTCACCACAAAGTTCTTCACCGACGTGGTTAAAAGATAGATATCCAATTTCAGTAACGTAACGATTATCTATCATCTTTAATCGTGTCCTTTAATGAAGACAAAGCGACTTTTGTCTCAGCAGTTGTCTCTCCTAAAAGTGAGGCAATTTCTTGAACTGCTCTCATATTTTTTTCAACAACTTTATCCGTGATTTCCAAGGATTTTTTAACAATCTCGGCATGTTTTTGTCTATTAATTTCTTCCTTGGTAATGTCTTTCATAATCGAAAGAAGAATATGGAATTTTTCATCATAGACAATCGTATTTTCAATGTATTTGTTATATTCGCTTAAATATGATTTGCGACGGAAAACCGTCTCCCCGCATAAAGCATTGCAGAAATCTGTAGGATCTAAAATTGAGGAAACATTTTTATGGATAACAAAACTTGGCTTGTCAATATTGATGATGCGGCACATCGTTTTGTTCAATGATTGAATATTAAGTGATTCATCGAGCACTAAAATGCCATTTGGCGAATTGCTAACGATTTTATCAGAGAACGATTCTGCTTTTTCCATCAAATAAGGAAGACACATTTCTAAAGCGGCCTTGCCTTGAATGATGGCAATAGCTTTTTCTCGACACGTATTATATCCACAAGAACCACAGTTAAGAATCTTTGTTTTCTCGGTCTTACCCATCTCGATGAGTTTGGCTTCGATTTCTTCTTCACTCGGTGTAGCTTCTTTAGAACCGATTGAATAATAGTTTTTAGAAATATCTTTGTAACCAATCTTACCTTCGGTGAAATCTAGATCACCTGCACTCTTATTGATATCAACGTAGCTAGCGATAACACTCTTTTCTTTATTGGAAACTGGGCCATTGATGCAGCTACCTTCGCAACTAGACATTTCAATAAAACATTTATGAATCTTACCAGCTAAGATATCTTCAATGACTCGACGTGAATTCTCAACTCCATCGACTGCTAAATATTGGTAATCTTTGTTGGAACATTCCATCGTACGTAGAATTCCACCGGTGGTTGGGAATAGACGGGCTTTACTTTCTTGCTTCTTCCAATCATATTCGACTTCCTTAAGGGTGATATTCTCACTCTTAAACCAGTCTTCCAATTCTTTAAAAGTTAAGGCTACATCAACGATATCGGAATTTAAATCTACTTCATTCTTTTTAGCGATACATGGTCCAACAAAGACAACTTTTGCTTCTGGATCACGGTTCTTAATATCTTTTCCATGTGCGAGCATAGGCGAAAGAATATTTGCTAAATATTTTCGAGCTTCTGGATAATGCTTTTGAATTAGTAAATTGATTGAATGACAGCAAGAAGAGATGATAACGTCTCGATGCTTTTCTTGAAGCATTTCGTCGTAAGCTTTTTTAACGATTGTCGCGCCAATCGCGGTTTCTTCAACGGCGTAGAATCCTAATTTTTTTAAAGCATTTACAATCTCATCCATTGAAGTGTATGAGAAATAGCTGATGAAGCTTGGAGCTAAAGAAACATATACTTTCTTTTTGTTCTTGAAAAGATTCTTAACAGTATCAACATCATTACGAATCACTTTAACTTCTTGAGGACATACTAAAAAGCAACGTCCACATAAGATGCAGCTATCTTGAATGATTTGAGCTTTATTTAAGGCGAAAGAAATCGATTTAATTGGACAATGACGAATGCATTTATAGCAGTTCTTACAGTTAGTTGTTTTACTTTGTAAACAATATTCCATAATTATCC
>JAEDNC010000053.1 GCA_016302705.1 Bacilli bacterium
AATTCTTTGGAAAGGATTAAGTGCTTACAAGGGGGTTATTTGTATAGTACTAGGTTCGAATATGAAATTAAAGACGAACGAGATTAGTGCTTTAATTAAAGAACAAATTAAAAATTACCACCGTGAAATTGATAGCAGCGATGTCGGAACAGTTATTACTGTTGGCGACGGAATTGCTCTAGTTTATGGCTTAAGCGAAGCTATGCTTGGTGAACTTTTATTATTCCCAAATGATATCTATGGTTTAGTTATGAACTTAGAAGTTGATCACGTTGGTGCTGTTTTATTAGGTGATGATTCTTTAATTAAAGAAGGAGACGAAGTCAAACGTACAAAGAAAGTCATGGAAGTCCCTGTTGGCGACGAGTTACTTGGTAGAGTAGTTAACGCTTTAGGACAACCAATTGATGGACTTGGTCCAATTAATACTACAAAAGTACGTCCTATCGAAGTTATCGCTCCTGGTGTAATCACTCGTAAGAGTGTTGACACTCCACTAGAAACTGGTATCACAATGATTGATGCCATTACTCCTATTGGTAGAGGACAAAGAGAACTTATCATCGGTGACCGTCAAACCGGAAAAACCGCGATTGCAATTGATACAATCATTAATCAAAAAGGTAAAGATGTTCTTTGTATCTATGTCGCTATTGGGCAAAAGAATTCAACGGTTGCTCAAATCGTTGATAAGCTTAAGAGTCATGATGCGATGAGCTATACCCTTGTTGTTAGTGCAACCGCTAGCGAACCTGCTCCTATGCTATATGTTGCTCCATATAGCGGAGTGGCAATGGCAGAAGAATGGATGCATCAAGGAAAAGATGTCTTAATCGTTTACGATGATTTAAGTAAACACGCTGTCAGTTATCGTACCTTATCTCTTTTGCTTAAGAGATCCCCAGGTAGAGAAGCTTATCCAGGAGATGTTTTCTATCTCCATTCAAGATTACTTGAAAGAGCGTGTAAATTAGACGAAAAATATGGTGGTGGTAGTATTACCGCTTTGCCAATTGTTGAAACTCAATCTGGCGATATCAGTGCCTATATTCCTACTAATGTCATTTCTATTACAGATGGACAAATTTTCTTAGTCACTGATTTATTTAACGCTGGTCAAAGACCAGCAATTGACGCTGGCTTATCCGTTAGCCGTGTCGGTGGAGCCGCTCAAACTAAAGCGATGAAGCAAGTTGCCAGAAGCTTAAAGATTGATTTAGCAAGCTTTAATGAAATGAAATCCTTCTCACAATTTGGAAGCGACTTAGATGCTTCTACTGTCGCAATCTTAAAACATGGTGAAGCCTTGCTTGAAGTCTTAAAACAAACTCAATATAGTCCATATCCATTAGAGAAAGAAATCTTCTATCTCTTTATGGCTAAAAACAAATATCTCGATAATCTCCCTAAACCAAAGATTAGCGAATATTTAGCAAGTGTCTATGAATACGTTAATAATTCAAATAAGAATCTATTAGATAGCATTGCTAGTAAAAAAGAAATCACTGATGAAGTTGAAAACAAATTAGTTGAACTTATTAACAAATATAACGAAATGCACGAATAGGTAATTTATGTCTCAAAACGTTGTCAAAATTAAATCGAGAATTAAATCTGTTAGCGGTGCTTATAAAGTCACAAGCGCGATGAAACTCGTCTCGACTGTTAAACTTAAGCAGTGGAGAAATAAGATGCTCGCTAATAAAGAATACACTACAGAACTAGATGAAGTAGCAAATCTCCTTTTGACATTCTCAAAAAAGACAAAATCACCATATTTAGCAAAAGAAAATACAACAAATAAGAAATTATTCTTAATTGTTTCTTCTACATTAGGATTATGTGGAAGTTATAACAACAACATCTTCAAAGTCTCGGACGCTAATATCTCTAAGGATGATGAAGCGATTATCCTTGGTCAAAAAGGTATAGCACACTACGAAAATGATGACTTTAAAATCGTGGAAGGTTTCTCAGAAGATTATTCCATTAATAACAAAGCAATCATTGAAAAAATGGCGGACTTATTCTCAAAGAATATGAAAAAGGAACTTATTCTGAAATTCACATCATCTATTCAGAATATAAGAACTCCCTTATTTTCCTTGCAAAAGACTACCAACTCTTGCCTTTGAAAATTGATGAAAAGGAAACTAATGCTTATCCTCCAATTATGGAACCAAGCAACGAAGAACTTGTAAAAACATTAGTCCCATTTTATGTCAAAGCCGCTCTTCACTCTAGATTATTAGAAAGTGAAGTTTGCGAACAAGGTGCAAGAAGTAACGCGATGGAAAACGCCACTAATAACGCTAAAGACTTACTTGAAGAATTACAAATTGAATTTAATAAAGCTCGTCAAGCTTCAATCACTCAAGAAATTACCGAGATTGTCGCAGCGAGTAAAGCCGTATAAGGAGGGTTTGAATATGAAAGAAAAACCAGTCATTAAAGGAAGAATTGTCCAAGCAGTAGGACCAATTGTCGACGTTGAATTTAAAGATCAACATCTTCCAGAATTATTGACCGCTTTAACTATTAAATTACCTAGTGGTAATGTTTTAACCGTTGAAGTTGCTCAACATATTGGAGATGACGTTGTTAGAACCGTTGCTATGGGACCAACTGAAGGCTTGGTTAGAGGCCTTGAAGTCGTTTCTTTAGAGCACCCAATTGAAGTTCCTGTTGGAAGAGCAACATTAGGAAGAATGTTTAATGTTCTCGGTGAACCAATTGATGGAATGGAATTAGGCGAAGTTAAAGATGCGAAAAAGATGTCTATTCATAGAAACCCACCAAAGTTTAAAGACCAATCAGTTAAAACTGAAATCTTTGAAACAGGTATTAAAGTTATTGATCTCCTTTGTCCATATGTTAGAGGTGGTAAAATTGGATTATTCGGTGGTGCCGGTGTTGGTAAAACTGTTTTAATTCAAGAATTAATGAACAACATCGCTAACGAAAAAGGTGGTATCTCTGTTTTCGCCGGTGTCGGTGAAAGAAGTAGAGAAGGAAATGACTTATATTACGAAATGAAAGAGAGTGGTGTTCTTTCTAAAACCGCCCTTATCTTTGGACAAATGAACGAACCACCAGGAGCTCGTATGAGAGTCGGCTTATCTGGTTTAACCATGGCGGAATATTTCCGTGATTATGAACATACTGATGTTTTGTTATTTATTGATAACATTTTTAGATTTACCCAAGCTGGTAGCGAAGTCTCCGCCCTTTTAGGACGTATGCCTTCTGCTGTTGGTTATCAACCAACACTTGCCACTGAAATGGGACAACTTCAAGAGAGAATTACTTCCACTAAAGATGGTTCTATTACCTCAGTTCAAGCAATTTACGTTCCTGCTGATGACTTAACTGACCCAGCTCCAGCAACTGCCTTCTCTCACTTAGATGCTAAAACGGTTTTGGACCGTTCTACAGCAGCGTTAGGCATTTATCCAGCTGTTGACCCACTTAACTCATCTTCGACTGCTCTAGACCCACAAATCGTTGGTAAAGAACATTATGAAGTAGCTCGTGGAGTTATTGAAATTCTTGAAAGATATAAAGAACTCAGTGATATTATCGCCATCTTAGGTATGGACGAATTATCAGACGAAGATAAAAAGATTGTTGAAAGAGCAAGAAGAATTCGTAACTTCCTCTCTCAACCATTCCACGTTGCTTCTCACTTTAACGGCATTCCTGGCATCTACGTTAAAGTTGAAGACACAGTTAGAAGCTTCAAAGCCATTCTTAATGGTGAAGCAGATGACTTACCAGAAGTTGCCTTCCTTTATGTTGGCACAATTGAAGAAGCTAGAGCTAAAGCGGAGTCACTTAAATAATGGATAAAACTTTTAAAGTTAAAATCTATACACCTTATGGACTTTACTTAAACACTGAAGCCGATTTTTTGTCGACCACTTCAGCGGTTGGAGTAATTGGTATTCTTCCAAATCACGCTCCTCTTATTTCTACCTTAGAAATATCTAAACTCGTAATTAAAAGAGAAAGCGATGAGAAGATTTACGCTAGTGGAGGTGGGGTTATTAACATTAAAAAAGACCATTCAGTAACTTTGTTACTAGAATCTATCGAAAGACAAGATGAAATCAACCTCGAACGCGCTCTTGCTTCTAAAAAGAGAGCTGAGGAAAGACTTAGCGAAAAAAATGATGAAATTGACGTTAAGCGTGCAAAGGCAAGTTTACTTCGTGCATTGAATCGTATTAATGTTAGTGATAAAAATTAAATAGGAGGATATCTTATGCACCCATGGCATGATGTCAAGGCTTCTAGAGTGACGCCTGATCGCTTTTTAGCGCTTATTGAAATCTCTAAAGCTAGTAAAAACAAATATGAACTTGATAAGGAAACTGGTCACTTAATGCTTGACCGTGTTTTGTTCACAAGTACTCACTATCCACAAAACTATGGATTTATCCCTAGAACATATGCAAGAGATTATGACCCTCTTGATGTCTTAGTCCTTTGTAGTGAATCGATTATTCCAATGAGCTTTGTTGAATGTAAACCAATCGGAGTTCTTATCATGAAAGATAACGGCTTATTCGATGAAAAGATTATTGCCGTTCCACTTAATGATCCATTCTACTCCCCATACGATAACATCACTGATATCCCTTCTCATATCATGGATGAAATCAAACACTTCTTCGCAGTGTATAAAACTTTAGAAGGAAAATCCACTGCGATTAACGAAGTCAAAGATGTAGAAGCTGCTAAAGAGATTATCGCTGATTGTATTAAAGAATATAAGGCGATTATTGAACCAAAATATTTAGCAGAACGTAGGGCTAGAGGATAAAGATGATTCACATCGTCTTATATCAGCCAGAAAAACCACAAAATACTGGGAACATAATGAGAACATGTGTTGCAATTAATGCAACACTTGACATCATTGGTCCCCTCTCTTTTTCTTTGGATGAGAAAGCTCTCAAAAGAGCAGGGATGGACTATATAGAAAGTTTGAAACTGAATTATTATCCGAATTACGAAGCCTATTTAAAAGCATATCCAAATGCGGATACATATTACGTGAGTAGATATTCAAACAAAGTATATTCAACGTTTGATTTTGCTTCATCTACATTCAAAGACATTTTCTTAATGTTTGGTAGAGAATCAACTGGAATTCCTCATGATATTCTTAGAGCTAATCCAAACCGATTATTAAGAATTCCAATGGTCCCAGAAGCAAGGAGCTTGAATTTATCTAACTCAGTAGCGATCGTGGTCTATGAAGTATTAAGGCAACAGAAGTTTATAAATCTCTCAACTTCTGAAGCAATTAAAGGTGAAGATTTCTTAATTAATGAAGTAAAAAAATAAGAAAAAATTGTTCATAGTGTCAAAAAATAGCATTTATATATACATAAAGTATATATAAAATAAAAAATGAAATAAATCCAGAATAAAAAAATATTTTGGATTTTTTAATTATTATTTATTACAAAGTAATAAATAAAAATGTTGAGCAAATCTATTGACTTATTTTAAAAAAAGAATAGAATATAGTGCACATCAATTAATTACCAATAACGGCTAAAATAAAACTCGGAAGATTTGTTCAACCGAGTTATTTTTTA
>JAEDNC010000002.1 GCA_016302705.1 Bacilli bacterium
TTAGCCTCTGTTGCTATGGCTACTGGAGTCGTTAAACTCGCCCAAAATAAAACTTTAGCCCAAGACTTATATTCAGTAGAGTTACTCTCTAGAGTAGATACTTTATGTTTAGATAAAACTGGCACTTTGACTGATGGCACTATGTCAGTGGAATCATTTGAAATTATTGATGAATCAATAAAAGATGAAGACTTAGAAAAATTAATCAGTTCATATTTATTTGCCTTTAAGGCAACAAATCAAACTTCAACCGCGTTAGAAAATAGATTTGGCAAAAACAAATCATATGAAATTGAAGACACAGTTCAATTCTCCAGCGCAAGAAAATATTCTGCAGTTAAATTTGAAGAATTAGGTTGGTATGTTTTAGGTGCTCCTGAATATATTACTGGAGACCAAACCATTCTTAATAGAGTTAACGAATACGCTAAAAATGGTTTAAGAGTTGTCTTATTAGCAAAAATAGGCGAGAACTTCACAAACGAAGATAAACTTCCAGGCAAAAGAAGCAATGTTGCAATGTTTATCATTAGAGACACGATTAGACCAGAAGTTAAACCAACCATGGAATGGTTTAGAGAAAATGATGTCGATATTAAAGTTATCTCTGGTGATAATATCGGCACAGTTAGTTATATTGCAAAGCAATCGGGTATCGCTAACTGGGATAAAGTTATTGATATGAGCAAGGTCACTGATAAAGATGATTTAGAAGAAATTGTGATGAACAACTCTATTTTTGGTAGAGTTAACCCTGATCAAAAAGCAGACATTATTGCAGTTCTTAAAAAGAACGGAAGAACTGTTGGAGTTACTGGTGATGGACTTAATGACTTGCTTGCTTTCAAACAAGCTGATTGTTCAATTGCTTTAGCTAATGGGGCGGCCGCGACTAAAAACGTCGCTAATCTAATTTTATTAGATTCCAACTTCTCAAATATGAAAGAAGCTGTCTTCCAAGGAAGACGTGTTGTTAATAATATCCAAAGATCTTCCACATTATTCGTGATGAAAGATTTTTTGTGGCTATTTATCACATTACTCCCAATGTTCTTAGGAGTATCTCACATTATCGAACCAACAGTTATGTCTGTTGTTAATATCTTTGTAACTGGTATTGCTTCAGTCTTCGTCGCTCTTGAACCAGATAAAACAAGAGTTAAAGGTGACTTCTATAAAAATGTTGTTAAGGCTGCCTTAACTGCAGGCTTATATATGTTTATTCCTGTCGTTCTTATTTTCTTATATTTCTTAATTACTCAAGTCAGTAAAAGCGGTTCATATGACATATCACTTATGAATCCTGAATTCAAAAATGGTGAAATGGTTAATTTCGGTTGGACCACAGTAATGAGCATATGTATCACTATATCAGGGTTCATAATTTTCTTCGAAAATTGTCGTCCATTCACTAAATTTAGAAAAGTGTTATTTGGGTGCACCTTAGGATTAGTAATTTTAGTCTTATGGCTTATTCCAGAATTCTTTACAGTATATGGTACTGGAATGATTGAATATGGAGCGTCTTATTACGGTAATGCGATTACCGGTATCTTTAAATATGGAATCGCACATTTAGGACCTAACGCTCAACTTGCCTTCTATAAGAAGATTTCTTTAGAAGAAGGTTTGTTTATCTTAGGTTACGCAGTTATTTCTTATCCACTTTATGTTGCAAATAAAAAGCTTGGTGGATTATTAATCGACAAGCTCTTATTCTCTCCTCATGAATATAAAGACGAATAGTTATTTCTTTATTCTTTTGTTTTTAAAATAATCTTTAATAATTTTTGAACACTCATCTTCAAGCACACCACCGGTGACTTCTGGATAATGGTTCAAATTTTTTATATCTAGGAAGTTAAGTGAAGATTCAATCGCTCCACCTTTAGGATCTTTAGAACCATAATAAATATGACGGATATGAGATTGATATATTGCGCCCATGCACATGATGCATGGCTCAATCGTGACATATAAATCACAATCGATGAGTCTCCAGTTATTCAGCTTTTTATTTGCTTTTCTAATTGCTTCCATCTCCGCATGAGAAGAAACATCTTTTTTGTTCTCGCGGTTATTATGCCCTTTAGAAATAACTTTGTTATCTTTGACGATGACACAGCCAATAGGAACTTCATCTTTAAAAGATGCTTTTTTAGCTTCCTTAAGGGCAATAGACATAAAATGTTCGTGAATATTTTTCTTCATAAAATAAAACCGCCGCACATGATTAAGGTATTTAAGGCTGCTACATCCCTGTCCTGACCTGGTTCATAGTTAACCATCGCGACGGCAAAGTTATTATATCATCAAGGAACTATAATTAAATAAATAATTATTGTCATAAAAACGATAAATGTATATAATCACTATTGCTAGTTTCTCAAAAAGAAATTAGAAATGGGTCTATAGCTCAGTTGGGAGAGCACCTGATTTGCATTCAGGGGGTCGAGAGTTCGAGTCTCTTTAGATCCACCATTAAATGGCTGAGTAGCTCAGTTGGCTAGAGCAGAGAGTTCATACCTCTAAGGTCGGCGGTTCAAATCCGTCCTCAGCTACCAAACGATATGAACAGACTTGATACTTGTTATCAGGTCTTTTTTTGTATTTTTACCCATTTTTAATGTTTTTCGATGGTTTTCATAGATAATAGTGGATAAGCAATAGTTGAAGAAGATGTATCAAAAACTCTCAATTGTTACACCCTTGATGCAAATTTTTAGATTGTCGACAGGACTTGAACTACCTTAGATGCACACTTATTGATACAAATATCTCAATCACGTAATAGTTAGTTTAATTGTCATTATACATAACAGTTTTATTATCGCTAAATTTCTTAGGGATGAGTTTTATAAAAGTGGATTTAATTGGTCAGTTATGATAAAATAACAGTAGAAAGATGACCAAATAAATTTTTAACTTATTATGAAGTATTTTGAAGATAACAAGACAGAATTAAAAAGAGAATTAATTGATGATGTAAAGAAAGAGATAATCGCTTTTCTAAACACAAAAGGCGGAATTATATATGTAGGCGTAAATGATGATGGCACATTGTATTTACCTTTTAAAAGTGAAAATAAAGATCAAGTATCTTTAAAAATATCTTCTTGGCTTCAAGAATCCTTTTTCCCTCTCCCATCTACACTAGTTTCTTTTCGTTTTAATGAAGAAAATGTATTGGTAATTGAAGTTAAGGAAGGATTGAAGAAACCTTATTATTTACGAGAAAAGGGTCCTAAGCCTAGCGGTGTATACAAAAGAAGTGGCACATCAATACGTAAATGTAGTGATGAAGAAATATTAAAAATGATTATGGATTCCAATCATTACGTCTATGAAATAGACATTTCAGACGAGCAAGACCTCACTTTTAAATACTTCGCTAAAGTATGCGAAGAAAAGAATTTTGAAATTAACAACCAGTTGTTTGTTAAGTTGGGCCTTAAAAATACAAAAGAACAATTTACCAACCTCGGTTTAATGATTTCAGACCAATCTCCTGTTGCGGTTAAAATTGCTGAATATGATGAGGCAATGAATTTTAAACTCAAAAAAACTATTGAAGGCTCTTTACTTAAAGTATTGGAAGAAACTCAAGAACAAGCAGAAAGATTGAATGATGTTTCTGCAGTTATCGACGGCAAAACTTGGAAAAGAATTGAAACAATTTCTTATCCGGGAAAATCTTTAAGAGAAATAATACTTAATGCTTTTTGCCACACTGATTATTTCATTCGTTCAAATATAAAAATTGAATTCTTTAAAGACAAAGCAAAAATAACCAGTCCCGGAGGTCTTTATAAGACGACGTTAGAGGACATCTTAAGAGGTGTACAAACATATCGTAACGAAAGACTTGTTCATCTTCTTGATAAGCTTGGATATATAGAGAACTTCGGAACAGGCATTCCACGCACATTTGAAGCATATAAGGGAACTGGCAAAGAACCGACATTCTATGATAGTGACAATTTCTTCATTGTATATTTGCCAAATCTTAACTACCAAAAAGATGCTGACCAAATAAATGACCAAATAAATGACCAAATAAATGACCCAATAAGTGATGTGGGTTTAGAAATATTAAAAATCATTCAAAACAATCCAGGAATTAGCGTTAATGGTGTTTTTAAGATACTTAAAGAATTAAATGGAAAAGTTACTCTAGATATTATTCGAAATTCAATTAAACGTGAGCTTTATAACCTAATAGAACATCGTGGCTCAAAGAAGACCGGTGGTTATTACACTAAGACTAATGTAAAATGAAAGCCCGTAGAATCATAGGTATAATATTCATTATTCTTTTTGTTACATTTGTCGCACTTGGAATATGGGCTTTTGCGTCCGGAATTAATTCTGGAAACATTAACTATATTGTCGGGCCTTTATTTGGAACTGTTTCTATGCTAATCGGAATAGGATTTTTGATAGTTGGATTAATAATGGCTATTAAGAAATAGGTTCAAGTCCTGTCACCTCAGTGATTTTGTATCAAAGGACTTCTTCAACCTATCGGCAAAACATTGATTTGTATCAGCAATATTCCCCTAGCCCAACTGCTGCTAAAAAAATAAAAGATGTATTAAAGAATGCTCTTTCAGATGAAATAAATAACAGAGAACTGTTTATGAAGAGTATCGATACATCCTATTATTACGAAGAAATCGAATAACAAAACATTACTGCCAGAATTAAACAAATAAGGGGCTGTTAAGAGTTTAATTTCTTAATAGCCCCTGATTGTCTAATAATTTATTATTTGGTCGCGTATAAACCGTGTAAATTACAGTATTCCTCTACTTGGACAACTTTTTCGCCTGGTAAAAGTGCGAAATCTGCTTTTGGAGCTTGTCCTGGTTTTAAGACTTTCCTTTGGTTACCCATATTAGTCTCTAACGCAATCCATTGGATATAGTGAGCGTCCATCATTGGATGTTCAACTTCTCCAACAGTGACGTGAACAACATTACCTTCTACTTGGTAAACAGGAACATGTTTTTCATGAGCGCCATCTTGAGTATTTGGCACTAATTCTTCCATAGCTTCGCCACAACAAATTGTTGGAACGTTTCTTTCCTCGACTACTGCGATAATCTTGCCGCAGTGTTTGCATTTAAAAAACTTCATTTTTTCTATCTCCTTAATTTTATTATATCGGTTTTACTTTCAATCTTAAAATAGCAAAGCATTATCCAAAGAGTTTATTAGAATCGATATTCTATTCTAATATTGTGTCTTTTTTTGTTTATTTAAATAGTGATACAATAAGCAGGAATAATTATGATGAAAATTTATTTACCAGATAACTCTATTTCTGAATATTCAGAGCGTTTAAATGTTGTTACTGCCTCTACTTCTTTAGTGAAGGAACTCATTAATCGTGAAGATTATTCAACTTTAAATATCTCTTTTGATGAAAGTGAAGAAAAGATCTCTTTAGAAAATGTTTTTATTCTCCAAGTTAATATTAAAGAATCAGCGTCTTGTTTCTTTACTTTTCCTTTAGAAAATTTCCCAAAAGATGAAGTGATTAATAAAGTCGCTGCACTTAAAAAGATTAAAGTCTAGTAGCAAAAGTAAAACAAGTGAGCTATTTAATGTTGTTAAAGAATTCAAACCATATTTCATTATTTACCAAGTGAAAAATAGCATCTCCTTATGTAAGGGAGAAGTTGAAGAAATATTTAATGAATCCGGATTAAACGAAACGTCTTATCTTTTCTTTGTACCAAAAGAAGAACCAGTAATTGAAGAAAACAAAGAAGAGACTCCTATTGAAGAAGAAGTTGCTCCAATAGAAGAAGCTCCTGTAGTTGAAGAGAAAGAAAAACCATCAAAACAAAAAGATAATAAATTCAAAGAATTTAAGAATTATGTGATGATGGATATTAATAATATTAAGAAGAACAAATATCACTTTATCTTCTTAACCGTTTCCTCATTCTTATTTGGTTTTGCTTCTTCCGTCGGATTTTGCAATGCGATGATTGGTCAATTAATTACTATTTTATTCTTTATCTGTGCGGCCGTTGGATTATTCTTAAACACTTATATTTATGTCGACTACTTTAAAGAATTTAAATTTAAGAGTCGCATGTTCATTTATAGCATCTTATTTAATATCTTAGGTATGGGTGTCTCTTTAGGTGCTGCAATGATCTTCTATACCTTAGATAAGAGTGATATTAAAACTGTAGTCTCCGCGGAAATGTTAGTTGGAGTTACAACAGCAATGTCAGTTATTTCTATCTTGTTAGCGGTAACGATTGGATATGCAGTTGTATATTTTGAAAGAAAAGCGAAAGCTAAAAAATATGGCGAGAGCAAAGAAGACCTCGTTAGAAAAATAGAAGAAGAAAAAGAAAAGAAAGATGAATAATTTCGTCTTTTCTAATCTCTTTTGAATAGGTCTCTAGTGTAGACCTTTTCTTTTACATCGTCTAAAGATGAATCATATCTATTAGTGATAATTAAATCGCTTTCCTTTTTAAAATCTTCTAGGCTTATTTTGTTTTTATCATAGATAATGATTTTAATTCCTTTGTTTTCTAAGCCTTTTATTACATCTTTGATTGCAGAATATCTAGTGTTATCTCCACTTGATTTGGATAAAAGAGAGAACACCCCAACGGTTGAATCCAATTTAATAAGTTTAAGAATGTCATTAATAATGAATTCTTTCCTACTTCTATTGCTATTAGAAATCGCAGTAATTAAATCGTTATTAGAAACATTTTTCATTTGAGATATTAAAGCGTTCGTGTCTTTAGGAAGACAATATCCTCCATAACCAAAAGACGGGTTATTGTAATAATCTCCAATGCGAGGATCTAGTGACACTCCTTGGTTGATAACTTTTGAATCTAAACCACAGGAGGCCGCTAAAGAGTCCATTTCATTAAAATAAGACACTCTAAGAGCCAAATAAGCATTAGAAAATAGTTTTACTGCTTCTGCTTCACTACTAGACATATAAAGCGTTAGAGGCGAGTTTAAAGCGTTTCTGGTAAGTAAGTCAGCAAACTCTTTTACCTTTTTGTTATTTTTATCTCCACCGATAATGATTCTAGTTGGGTATAGATTATCTTTAAGAGCGTTTCCTTCTCTAAGGAACTCTGGAGAAAAGATAATGTTTGGATCATTAAGTGATTTAGTAAAACCAATATAGCAAGTTGATTTAATAACAATTAAACAATTCTTGTTAACACTTCTAACATCTCTAATCGTATTAATAACATTAATCATGTCATATGATTTAGTTTCTTCTTTATAATCTGTTGGAGTTGAAATAATGACATAATCACTATTCTTATAAATGTCTAAATCAATGTTATGGGCCACTAAATCTAATTTCTTATTCTTAAGATAGTATTCAATATCTTTATCAACAAAGATTGGCTCACGATTATTAATTTTATTAATCTTATCTTCACTTATATCAACGATATTAACTTTGTTAGATGTTGCAAGTAGTACCGCTATAGAGAAACCAACATATCCAGCTCCAACAATAGTAACTTTATAAGATTTGTTGTTCACTACATATCTTTTATATTCTCTTAATTTATTCAAGGCATATGAATATTTACTATTTTTTGAATAGTTAGGTTCGTTTTCTAATCTTTTATAAGTCCTTAAAGGAATCGAAAGAAAAAAAGATGCATCTTTTTGAGATAATCCTTTGCTTGCTCTTAATTCTTTTAAATTCATACCTATAATTATATAGCAAAAATGCCAAAGTGGCACTAATTTGTTAAGAAAAAAGTAGAGGGTTATTTCTCTACTTCTTCTCTATAGGTATCATGAGTCTCTGGATTATAGATTTCAGAGATCCACATTATTGTGTGAGTATTTGTGTCACCAATATTTTTAATTTGATGAGTATATCCAACTCTAATATTAATTGGGTTAGGATGATTTCCATCAACTACATCAGTAATCATCTCATTAGTTTTGATATCTCTTTGTTTAATTTCGCTTTTACCAATGACTGTGTAGAAGATTTCTTTTTTATATTTGTGATAGTGGCCACCTTTAGTGATACCAGGGTAAGCAACATTATCACTTATTTGTCCCCACTTTTTTGATTTGTATAATTCTTCAAAGCTTCCTCTATTATCTTCCGCGAAGTTATATGTATATCCTTCTTCAGATAGATAATCACAGAATGTCTTAAAGAGTTTTAATTCAAACTCATCATGAATGATTGGAAGGTGTCTATCACTTTCAATTTCACCTTTAAAATAATATAAGAGGTCCGCTAATTTGCCTAAAGAGCAGTCGTGTGTTGGATTAACATAGAGGATGTTTTTTTCTCCTTTGTGTTCCTTTAATTCCACCACTCTTAAAAATTCTTCAACAATATCAGTGACATAGTTAAAGTGAACAACATATTCACGGTCTCTAATTTGTATTTCTAAGTTATGAGCGATGTTATAGCAAAAAGTAGCACACGCACTGTTATAGTTTGGTCTACACCATTTACCAAATGCGTTAGCGAGTCTATAAACATATACTGGAAGTCCGCTTGAGAAAAGATAATCTTCTCCCATTTTTTTGGACTTACCATAATCATTATCTAAACTAGCTTGGATAGAGCTAGACATAATGATTGGAGTATCCTTTCCGCTTTCTTTTATTAAGTCGACTATCTTCTTTGTGAAGTTAGTGTTACCGTTATAAAATTCTTCAGTGGTTAACGGTCTATTTATACCCGCTAAGTGGATAACAAAGTCTGCTTTAGAGACATAATCTCTAAGTTCATCTTCTGTTGAACCTAAATCGTATTCAAATACAGTGTGGCCTTTTCTTTTTAGTAGTAAGCACATATGCTTACCGATAAATCCATTTGATCCTGTAACTAAAACATTCATAGATTATTCTTTTCTCCACACCATTTTGTTAACAACACCGGTGTATGATTGGATGAGTTTAACTACTTTGTCAGAGACGTTAGTGTCAATATAGTCACTGACTGGTTTACAACCACTCTTATTCATAACAGCGACTTCCACTGCTTGAAGAAGGTTTTTGGTGTCGATTCCAGCAAGAACAAAACAAGCTTCATCAAGTGCTTCTGGTCTTTCAGTAGATGTTCTAATGCACACTGCAGCAATTGGAGTTCCTAAGGAAGCATAGAACGAGCTTTCTTCTGGAAGAGTTCCGCTATCACTAACAACCGCATAGGCATTCATTTGAAGATTGTTATAATCATGGAAACCTAATGGTTCATGCATGACTACTCTAGGATCTAATTTAAATCCGGTTGCTTCAAGTTTCTTTTTGCTACGTGGGTGGCAGCTATAAAGAACTGGCATATCATATTTTTTAGCAAGTTCATTAATTGCTTGAAAAAGTGAGTAGAAATTTTTATCAGTGTCGATATTCTCTTCTCTATGAGCGCTTAGGAGGATATATTTCCCTTTTTGTAATCCTAAGCGTTTGAGAACATCGCTCTTTTTAATGTTTTCTAAGTTTTGGGTGAGGACTTCCGCCATTGGGGAACCAGTAACATAGGTTCTTTCTTTTGGTAATCCGCAATCAGCGAGATATCTTCTAGCATGTTCACTATAAGCGAGGTTCACATCAGAGATGATATCAACAATTCTTCTATTTGTCTCTTCTGGCAAGCATTCATCCTTGCATCTATTTCCTGCTTCCATGTGGAAGATTGGTAAATGTAAACGTTTAGCACCGATAACGCTTAAGCAACTATTAGTGTCTCCTAAGACTAAGACTGCATCTGGTTTAGTTTCTACCATCACTTGATAACTTTTAGCGATGATATTGCCCATAGTTTCACCTAGGTCTTTTCCAACCGCATCTAGGTAAATATCAGGATCTTTAATTCCTAAATCTTTGAAGAAGACTCCGTTAAGGTTATAGTCATAGTTTTGTCCAGTATGGACAAGTAATGTATCAAAATATTCTCTACATTTGTTGATAACTGCAGCAAGTCTAATGATTTCTGGTCTAGTGCCAACGATAATCATTAATTTGAGTTTTCCATTATCTTTGAAGTTCATGGATTTAGTCCTCCTATTTATTCGTGTTGCTTTACTGGTCCACCGAAGAGTTCGAGTTTCTTAAGAAGCTTTTTCATTCCTTCAACATCGAGTCTACCAGTGTTATGTGATGTATAGCTTTCTCCTAAATTGAGTTTCTTATTTCCTTTAGAGAAATATTTATCGTAGTTGAGATCTCTATTATCTGCTTTAACACAGAAGAAGTTGCCAAGATCAATAGCTTTTAACATTTCTTCTTGAGTGACTAAGGTTTCATATAACTTTTCACCATGTCTAGTTCCGATATATGAGATGCCAGTCTTACTACCAGTTAATTCGATAACTGCTTTAGCAAGAGTGTCGATTGTTGCCGCTGGAGCCTTTTGAACGAATAAGTCACCTTGTTCACCATGTTCAAAAGCGTATAAGACTAGGTCAACCGCATCATCTAATGTCATCATGAATCTTGTCATATCTGGATTAGTGATAGTAATTGGTTTTCCTTCGGAAATTTGATTTAAAAATAGAGGGATAACACTTCCACGGCTCGCCATAACATTGCCGTATCTAGTTAAACAAAGAACTGTATCTCCTGGAAGAAGTTGTCTACTTCTAGCAATAACATTCTTTTCCATTAAAGCTTTAGAGATACCCATCGCGTTAATTGGATAGGCAGCTTTGTCTGTAGAAAGAAAGATTGCCTTTTTAACTCCGTTACGAACACAAGCAGTAATAACATTATCAGAACCGATAACATTAGTTCTCACTGCTTCCATTGGATAGAATTCACAAGATGGAACTTGTTTTAATGCAGCAGCAGAGAAAACATAATCTACTCCTTTAAAGGCATCGATAATACTTTCAAGGTTTCTAACATCACCAATATAGAATTTAAGTTTGGAGTTGTTATAAGCCTTTCTCATATCATCTTGTTTCTTTTCATCACGGGATAGGATTCTAATTTCTTTAATTTCAGTATTTAAAAATCTATCAACAACCGCATGACCAAAGGATCCTGTTCCTCCAGTAATGAGAAGAACTTTATCTTTTAAGATTGAAGTATCTTTAGCGATGTATTCCATTAAACGGTCTTTAATACCTTCTAATTTTAATTCATCCGCTTTAGTTTCGTCTGTTTCATAGCTAACATAAGTTCTTAGTGGCATACCAACAACATCTGCAGCCTCTTTTTGGGTTAATTTGCAATTTTTGCGTAATTCTTTTAGTGTCATATTTGCACCTCTTTCACACATATTATATATATTTAAGATGATATATAAAAGAAAAAATGCAGTTTTTGCACTTTTTCCAATTATTCATAATTATTTAAATATGTAGTTTATTTTTGAATGTTTTTAATTAGTTTTACAAGTAAAACTCCAAATATTGGATTGAGCAAGTTAAAACATATAAGAAACCACCTAAATCAATATCTAGGCCAGCTAATATGCCTTTAGTAAACGATGCTTTTTACATACAAAAAGACTCGTTTAGGAGTCTTAATGTTGTTGTTATTTCTTAACTGGAGTAAGAACCTTAATTCCACCCATAAATGGTTGGAGAACTTCAGGAACTTTAACGCTTCCATCTTCTTGTTGATATTGTTCCAATATCGCTGGGAAGATACGGGAGGTTGCTAATCCAGAAGCATTGAGGGTGTGGCAGAATTTAGTTTTACCTGTTTCAGCATCTCTATATCTGCATTTTCCTCTTCTTGCTTGATAATCTCTAGCGTTAGAAGCACTAGAAACTTCTTTATAGATTCCGATGGAAGGAATATAGACTTCAATGTCATATGTTCTTGCCATGGAGTGAGAAATATCACCAGCAGCAAGTTTAGAAATTTGGAAGTGCAACCCTAACTTTTCCACTAAAGAAGCAGCTTTGTTCACAAGTTCTTCAAAAGCAGCGTCACTATCTTCTTGTTTTGTGTATTGAACCATTTCAACTTTATCAAATTGATAACCACGGATCATACCACGTTCTTCAGTTCTATAAGAGCCAGCTTCTCTACGATAGCAAGGAGTATAAGCGAAGTATTTTCTTGGCAAATCGGTTTCACTTAAGATCTCATCTCTATGTAAATTTACTAACGCTGTTTCAGCGGTTGGGAGAAGGAATCTTTGTGGTTCAAGTCCTTCAAGCCAGAAGACATCTTCTCTGAATTTTGGGAATTGGCCAGCAACATATCCACTTTGCTCATTTAATAAGTGTGGAGGAAGGATAAATTCATATCCATCTTTTAAGTGCTCTGAAATGAAGAAATTGAGCAATGCCCATTCGAGTCTAGCACCTAAGTTTGTATAAACCCATGCTCCACGTCCAGCAATCTTAGCGCCTCTATCATAATCGACGAGTCCTAAACTTTCTGCAAGTTCAACGTGATCCTTCATTTTGAAGTTGAAGACTGGTTTTTCTCCAACAACTTTAATGACCTTGTTATTTTCTTTACCCCCACCAACTAAATCATCATCTGGAATGTTTGGTAATGCGGCAAGAAAATCGTTCATTTTTGCATCAATTTCTGCTAATTTCTCTTCAAATTCCTTGTTTTTAGCAGCAATCTCTTTTACGTGAGCAAAGATCTTACTAACGTCTTCACCAGCTTTTTTAGCGGCTGGAACGGAGGCAGATAATTTGTTCATTTCTGCCTTGCCGTTTTCAACTATTTGCATGAGTTCACGTTTTTCTTTATCCCAGGAAAGGAATTCAGTAAAATCCGCGTCCCATAATTTCTTTTTAAGAGCCTCTTTTACATATTCAGGCTTTTCTCTAATTAAATTAATATCGATCATATTTTAATTTTCCAATCTATTAAACATTATGTTTAGTTGATATCAAATTTTAGGTTAATTATTCTTCGCCTTCATTACTTGGTAAAGAGGTGTCAACTGATGCATCCATATTCGCTTCTTCGACTGGATTTTCTTCCTCGTCAGCAGGAGCGTTTTCATCAATTTCTTCATGTGGAACAATTGCGATAGAAACAATTCTTTGACGTCCTTCTAAGTTCATAACTTTGACACCAGATGTATTTCTTCCACAGATTCTAATTTGGTTGAGTGGAGTTCTAATAACAATACCAGCGTTAGTAATGCACATTAAGTCATCTTCTAAGTTAATTGCTCTAACTGCTATTAATTCGCCGACTTTATCAGTAGCTTTTAAGGTAGTAACACCTTTTGCACCTCTCTTAGTAATACGGTACATCATATTGCCTTCTTCATCTAAGACAGGTGTGAGTTTTCCAAATCCTTTAGATGTCATTGCTAAGATGTGTCTTCCTTCTAAGGAGGTAGTAACACCAACAACTTCTTCACCTTCAGCAAGGTCGATACCTTTTACACCGCTTGCAGTTCTACCCATTGGTCTAACTTCGTTACATGGGAAGTTAACCATTTTGGAGTTATTAGCAGCAATACCAATGATTGTATCTTCTTCGACTTCTTTAACAGCAAATAATGTGTCGCCTTCTCTCATAGAAATAGCAATCTTACCGTTTTGACGGATGGATTCGTATTCACTGATAAGAGTTTTCTTAACAACACCCAATTTTGTAAAGAACATTAAGTAGTGATCTTCTGCGTATTCGTCACAAGCGATGATAGCCTTAACATTTTCACCTTTTTCGATGTTGATTAAGTTGATAATTGGAACACCTTTGCTTGCTTTAGAGAACTCTGGAATCATATAACCTCTAATACGGTAGACTTTTCCAAAGTCTGTAAAGAAGAGTAAATCGGTATGTGTCTTGGTATAGACCATATTCTCAACAATATCGTTTTCGTTAGTAGACATACCTCTAACTCCTCTACCGCCTCTATGTTGGGCCTTGAAGGAATCAGAAGTTAATCTCTTAACGTATCCCCCTCTTGTAATTGCAACAACGATATTTTCTTGTGGAATAAGATCTTCGTCGTCAATACTAGCAGCGTCGTTAGTGATTTCGGTTCTACGCGCATCCGCATATTTTTCTTTAATTTCTAATAATTCTTTAACGACGACTTCGATTTCGTTAGCTCTACTAGAAAGGATGTGGTTGTATTCTTTAATATTGGTTTCTAATTGAGCTTTTTCAGCTTCTAATTTATCGGTTTCAATACCGGTTAATCTTCTTAAAGTCATCGCCAAGATAGCTTGGATTTGAGCTTCAGAGAAACCATATTTTTCCATTAATGCAGTAGATGCATCTTCTGGAGTTTTGCTTTCTTTGATGATATCAACGATATCATCAATATTATCGTGACACTTAATTAAACCATTGACGATATGGAGTCTATCTTCATCTTTTCTTAATAAGAATTTTGTTCTTCTTTCAATAACTTCAACTTGGAAATCAAGGTAAGTTTGTAAAAGAGTACGAAGTGGCGCAATTTTTGGAGCACCATCAATTAAGCAAAGCATGATGATACCGTAGCTAGTTTGTAAGGAAGTATTCTTATAGAGTTGGTTTAATAAGACTTCTGGAATGATATCTCTTCTAACTTCGATAACAATACGGATACCCTTCTTGTTGGTTTCATCTCTAACTTCAGTAATTCCATCAACAATTTTATCTCTTGCTAAGGCAGCAATAGATTCAACTAACGTTGCTTTATTTAATCCATATGGGATTTCATCAACAACAACTCTCTTTAATCCGTGTTCACCACGTTCTTCAATGTGGCATTTTGCTCTAAGAGCAATACTACCAGTACCAGTTTCATAAGCATCTTTGATACCACCACGACCTAAGATTAATGCACCTGTTGGGAAGTCTGGTCCTTTAACATATTGCATTAAGTTGATTGTGGAAATTTCTGGGTTATGTGCAATAGCAACAACGCCATCAATAACTTCGCCTAAGTTGTGTGGTGGAATGTTAGTGGCCATACCAACAGCGATACCACTAGAACCATTAACCAATAAGTTAGGGAATCTAGAAGGTAAAACACTTGGTTCTTGTTCACTACCATCATAATTGTCGACAAAATCGACAACATCACAGTCGATGTCACGAACCATTTCTAGAGCAATTCTAGTCATTCTACTTTCGGTATAACGCATAGCAGCTGGTTCATCACCATCGATACTACCGAAGTTACCATGGCCATCAACTAAGCAGTGTCTCATATTCCAATCTTGAGCAAATCTTGCTAAAGAAAGGTAGATAGCGGAGTCACCGTGTGGGTGATATTTACCCATAACGTCACCGACGATACGTGCGGATTTAACGTGTGGTTTATCAGGAGTGATTCCAGATTCATCCATACCATAGATAATTCTTCTATGGACTGGTTTTAAGCCATCTCTTGCGTCTGGAATAGCACGAGAGACGATAACACTCATCGCATAATCAAGGAAGGATTCTTTAACAATATCAACTGTGTTGACATCTTTGAGACCAGCAACAATACCAGCTTCAATGGTTTCGAGTTCTTCTTTATTGACTTCTGTTTCTTCTTCGGATTCAGTAGCTTCGTTTTCTAATTTTTCATCTTCGAACAACATTGTTAATTACCTCCTTTATTAGATATCTAAGTTCTTAACAAACTTGGCGTTTGTGTGAATGAATTCTTTTCTTGGATCGACGTTATCGCCCATTAAGTCTGTGAATACTTGTTCTGCAGCAATCGCGTCATCTAATGTTACACGTAACATTTTTCTATTTTTTGGATCCATGGTTGTTTCCCAAAGTTGTTCAGCATCCATTTCACCAAGACCTTTATAACGTTGGAATGGGTATCCGGCTTTCAAATTAAGTTGTGACTTAATAACTTCGAGTTGTTCATCGTTATAGGCGTAATAGTCTTTTCCGTGATAAGCAACTTTATATAGTGGAGGTTGAGCAATGTAGATATATCCGTTCTCAATTAATGGGCGCATGAAGCGGTAGAAGAATGTTAATAATAAGATACGAATATGACTACCATCAACATCAGCATCGGTCATGATAACGATTTTGTGATATCTGATTTTGCTGATATCGAATTCTGGATCAATGCCACCACCGATGGCTTGAATCATATTTCCGATTTCCGCATTGGCGAAAATTCTCTTTGCTTGTGCTTTTTCAACGTTTAATATTTTACCACGAAGTGGTAAGATTGCTTGAATTTCACGGTCACGACCGTTCTTAGCACTACCGCCAGCGGAATTACCTTCGACGATATATAACTCACACTTAGATGGGTCTTTAGAGGAACAATCAGCGAGCTTACCTGGAAGAGTAGTAAGTTCTAATCCTCCTTTTCTTGCACTATCACGAGCTTTTCTAGCAGCCAAACGTGCGTTAGCAGCCATAACAATCTTCTCCATGATAACTTTTGCAAGTTTTGGATTCTCCATCAAGAATCTATTGAATTGGTCACCAACGATGCCGGAAAGAATCTTTCTAACTTCGGAGTTACCAAGTTTAGTTTTTGTTTGCCCTTCGAATTGAGGATTTGGGTGTTTAACAGAAACGATAGCAACTAATCCTTCGCATACATCATCGTAGGTTAGATTATCTTCGTTTTCTTTCAAGAATTTATTATCTCTAGCGTAAGCATTGACTACTCTAGTAAGAGCAAGTCTAAGACCTTCTTCATGTGTACCACCTTCATGAGTGTGGACGTTATTACAGAAAGAATAAACGTTCTTTGAGTAACCATCGTTATATTGCATAGCGACTTCTGCGTAAACGTGAGATATTGTTCCACTTGCGATTTCGATTGGTTCGCTACCTTCACAGTAGATAACTTCTTCGAATAGAGGAACTTTGTTGTGGTTGATATATTGGACGTATTCTTTAATACCACCTTTATAACAGAATGTTTCTGTGATTTTTTGTTCTTTTTGTTCTGGTCTATCATCTTTAACAACAATAGTGATACCTCTATTGAGGTATGCAACTTGTCTTAATCTATCCCTAATCGTGATGTAGTCATAAATTGTTGTTTCAGTGAAAATAGTTGGATCTGGTTTAAAAGTAACAATTGTACCTGTGTCAGAACATTTGCCAACAAGTTTTAGTCTACCAGTTGGGTGTCCACCGTTTTCAAAACGCATTTTATAGATGCCACCATTCTTGTGGACTTCTACTTCTAGCCATTCAGATAAAGCGTTAACAACAGAAGCACCAACACCATGAAGACCACCAGAGACTTTATATCCTCCGCCTTCACCGAATTTACCACCAGCGTGTAACACTGTGTAAACAGTTTCAACACCGGATAAACCAGTTTTACCAACAATATCAACAGGGATACCTCTACCATTATCAGTAACAGTAATTGTTTCTCCTGGATTGATGGTGACATGTACTTCAGTACAATATCCTGCTAAAGCTTCATCGATAGCGTTATCGACGATTTCCCATACGAGGTGATGTAATCCTGGACCTGCGGTTGTACCAATGTACATACCAGGTCTTTTTCTAACTGCTTCAAGTCCTTCAAGAACTTGGATGTTAGTAGCTGTGTAACTAGCGTCTGCTTTTTCGAGTTCAACTTCTTTTTCGCTCATTTCGCTTATAGAAATGTCTTTAGCAACAAATGCCTCTTCTACTGGCTTTGTTTCTTCAGCAGGCTGTTCTACAGTTTTCTTTTCTTCTTCCATTTGAAGACCTCCTTTAGTTTGATTTTGTTAATTCAATTCGGGTTGCCCCGTCTATTTCAAGTTTGGTATCGGTAATGAATACCTGCGCAAACTTACTTAGAAATTTAATGAGTTGTTCACGATGGTCTTTGTCTAATTCAGACATCACATCATCAAGGACAACAATTGGCTTTTTATCTTCGTCAGTTATCATGAAATAAGGTGATAACTTTAACGCGAGAGCCACTAAACGGTTCTCACCTTGGGAGCCAAAAGTCCCAATATCCTTGCCGTTTAGGCTCACAGAGATATCTTCTCGGTGAATCCCAATGGAAGTTGCTTTATGACGTAAATCGTTGTCTAGAGAGCGCTTAAACGCTTCTAACGCTTCTTTTTGATAATCACTACTCATGTTAACGAATGGACGGTATGTGATTTCGATTTTTTCTTTCACGCCCGTGAGCGTGCGCGTTATTTTAATAAGGATATCATTGATATCCTTGACAAACATGGCTCTATAATTAATTATCGGACCAGCATATTTGACCAATAATTCGGTAGATGCCTCAAGTAGTTTTTGGTCTACTTTTTCAGACTTTAAGATCTCATTTCTTTGTCTAAGAACTTTCTCATATCTAGAGATATAGTCAAGATAGATTGGGAACTGTTTAGAGAGATTAATATCCAGGAAGTTTCTTCTTTCTTTTGGAGAACCTCTGAATAACATTACATCTTTTGGCTCAAATAAGAGCACATTAACGCATTTTGCTAGGTCGCTTATCTTTGATACCTTTTTTCCATTTACTAAGACTGAGCGACCTTTTTTCGTGATTAGAATGCGAATATTGCGTTTGATCGAACCTTCAATTACTTCTGCATCAATTTGTGAGAAGTCATTTCTTTCACGAATAATCTCTTCGTCATCCACTCCTCGAAAACTTCTAGCGAGTGAAAGGTAATAGATTGCTTCAGCGATATTAGTTTTTCCACTAGCATTAGGTCCGGTGATAACATTAATTCCTTTGTCGAACTTTAGGTCCTTAATGATGTGGTTTCGGAAATTCCTCACCGATAAAGATTGGACAATCATCGTTATTTAATGATGAATTCCGCTTTATTCGCCTTAACGATATCGCCTCGATATAATTTTCGACCTCGACGGTTTTCTCTCTCTCCGTTGACGTAAACATCATTTTCAGCTAAATAGATCTTCGCCATTCCACCAGTTGGGATAATGTCGACAATTTTCAAAAGAACATTCAGAGTAATGTATTCTTGATCTTCACGTATTTTTACTTGTCTAATAGCCATTTAAATGAGTCCTACGGGTATTATACACGATATAATGTAAAAATGGAATAATATATTCCATAAAATATTATATGTCTTAAATACGCTTTTTGAGGCCTTAAAATTGATTTGGCTAATTTGATAAATATCAAAAATTTATTGATAAAATGCCTGAAATTGGGAAGCGCTTTTTTATACTATGTATAAACATTTTAACATAAAAAGAAAAAGCACTAAAGTGCTTTCCCTATTATTTTATATTTTGATAATTAGTAAGTTCTTACTGGTGTGACGATTTGGATGATAGATTCATCGTTAGGATTTTTGATCACAAACGGCTTCATTTCGCCAACAAATAAGAGTGTTACATCTTCGCTTCCAAGGGCTTTAACAGCAGAGGAAACAAACTCGCAGTTAAATGATATTTGTAGGTTATTCCCTTCAAATTTAAATGTCTCAATTTTTTCGCTTGCAGAACCAACTTGAGTGGATTTTGCGCTGATCTCAACTGAGTTTTCAGAAAGATGTAAATCAACAACGTTTTCTCTATCAATTGAAAGAATATTAACGCGGTCGATTGCTTTTAATAAGTCAGAAGCATTAACTTCTAAAGAATAATTTGTAATGCGTGGAACAATGTTCTTAGTATTTGGATATTCACCAGCAATTAAACGAGTCGCTATAACGGTGTTATCGAACTCAAATAACGCTTTTTTATCACTAAGAGCAATCTTAATAGATTCTGCTCCTTCCAATAAGTGATCGATTTCCACCATCATCTTAGCTGGAACATTAGCAGAGAATTGTAAATCTGTTGAAATGCTAATTTGTTTTCTCGCTAATCTAGCACTATCAGTTGTGGTAGCGGTAAGAACGCCATCAGCAGCTTCTAAGTTAACAGCAGTTAAGATTGGTCTTTGTTCTTTTAAAGAAGCAGCAAATGCTGTTTGAGAGACTAAGGATGAGAATTCTAATCTTGTTAAAGAAATTTGGATACCTGTTGGTTCTAAATCAACATCTGGATATTCATTTGCTTTAATGCAATTTAAATTATATTTAATCTTACCAGCAGTAATGATGGCGATTGTAGAATCGACGACTTCAAAACTAATTTCTTCGGCATCAATTTTTCTAGCCATATCAGTAATGATTTTAGCGTTAACTAATGTAGTACCTTCTTGAACATTTCTAATGATTTCACGATCATCAATTGAATAAGGGATACATGTTTTAATAGTTAACTCATAGTTACTACCAATGATAGATAGTCCTTTTTCGTTTAAATCAAATTTAAAGTTTGCCAGAACAGGAACAGCGCTGTTTTTTGAATTAACTGCTCTTCCTGCGATAAGCAGGGATTTTAAAAATTCATCTCTCTTAATTACAAATCTCATAGATTTACCTTCTTCTTTTTATATTTATTACTTATTAATAATTATTATCTCGGTGGGAATGTGGATAACTTTGTAATTCAGTCCTTTCATTCATTGTACCACAGAGTAACATTTATTTTTAATAAATTATTCTTTGATTTTCTTTTCTAAGTCCTCAATTGCAGTCTTAAGTTGTTCATTAGTTTTCAACTCTTTATCCACCTTGGTAAGTGCGGACATGACAGTTGTGTGATCTTTGCCTCCGAACATCTCTCCAACTTTCTTAAGTGGAATGTCTATGTATTTTCTAATTAGGTACATAGATATGTGGCGAGCTAAGACGAGTTGAGAATTTCTATCTTTACCAGTAATTTGGCTTGGAGTTAAGTTGTAGTAATCTGCAACTGTAGAAATAATTTTTTGACCATTGATTTGGTTAGTAATGGCTTTGCCATCTCCTTTTGATGACACTGCTTTAATCGCAACATCTAATGTGATTCTTTCATCGTTTTTAAGTCCGAGGTAATCAAACTTAAGATTTTTAACAGCACCTTCTAGATCTCTAACATCCCCAGAGAACTTTTCAGCGATGAGATAGAATACATTTTCATCAATTTTATTGATGTCCATTCCGTAATCAGTAACTTTTTCCTTAACGATTTTGACGCATGTTTCAATGTCTGGCTCATTAATTCTAACAGTTAATCCTTGTGAGAATCTTGTTACTAATCTATCTTCGAGTCCTTTGATTTCTCCTGGTTGTCTATCAGAGGTAATAACAATTTGTTTTCCTTTATTGATTAAACTTTGATAGATATAGAAGAATAACTCTTCTGTTTTAACCTTCTCCGCTAAAAATTGAACATCATCAAGAAGGAGTACATCAACATCATTGAAGAAGTCTTTGATTGATTGTCTTTCTTTCTCTGCTCTAACGAATTTAACGTATTCTTCTACGAAGTCGTTAGCAGTAATGTATAAGATTTTTGCGTTAGGCATTCTCTTCTCTTTAATCTCATTTCCAATAGCATGCATTAGGTGAGTTTTACCTAGACCGGAATGAGAATAAATGAAGAGTGGATTGAAGAGCTTATCTTCGTTTTGGGAAACATATAAGGCTGCTTTATGTGCATCTTTATTAAATTCACCAACAACAAAATTAGAAAATCTTAAATTTGGTTTAATCACTGCATCCTTGAAATATTCTTCTTGAGGAGCAGATGTAAATGATTGTTGAACGCCTACTTTTCTTTGTTGCACAATCTCTTCTTCGATGATGACTTTAATTGAGAAATCATCATCTTCAAGTTCGTTTAAAGTATCTAGAACAAGATTTAGATACTTATTTTCAATCATTAACTTAGAAACTTTGTTTGGGGCAACCAAAATGACATTGCTGCCGTTTTTATCATAAATGTATGCATTAGCAAAAAAGTTATCGTAAGCACGATCATCATCTAATTTTGTTTTAATTTTCTTGAGAGCTTTCTCCCATAATTTTGTCATTTCTGAT
The DNA here is from genome assembly GCA_016302705.1 of Bacilli bacterium. GTDB lineage: Bacteria > Bacillota_I > Bacilli_A > RFN20 > CAG-826 > UBA2450. Next base: position 21,750 of record JAEDNC010000002.1, read on the forward strand.
AAAGTCGCAACCATATGATGTACCTCTAATTTTGATTGGTTAAATTATAAATTATCCGCGCGCTTATTTATATAGAAAACTAAGGAAAAAAAGTTTTCCACAATAACTAAACGGGAAATTAAATCCTTATATGGTTTTGGAATGAGTTTTCCACAATTTTTCAATGTGGATAAAAAGTGGAAAGAATGTGAAAAATGTGAATAAAAAAGATAACATAAAAATGTAGTATAAAGAAATTTATATGAATACGCAAAGCGTATTCTTATTACACTACAAAACGACATTCGTTACTCAAAGTATAAATGTGGATAACTTGTGAATGTGGAAAATTGAAAAAAGAACGCCAAAACCAGTGGACACCAATACTTTTTGTCGATAAAAAATTAATTAGAAAATTTATGGCAAAAAGAAGCTACAAAATATACTTAAAAATATAATATGTACATCATACACTAGATATAAACCTATTTTTATATGGGAAATTTAATTTATTACACGCAAAGAATATTCTTTACGTGTACGATATACACATTTGCTAAATATCAACATTCCAAAAAGTGGTTAATTTACACATATTATGCGCATAATAAATATATGATTTTTTAGCGAATTTAATAGAGTCTTTTTTCAGTAAAATATTATACACAAAAAATAATTTGTGTATAAAATGCGCATAAAATATACAATGACTTTTAAAAAAAGTCATCTATTTACATATTCTATGCACATATCATACACACTATATTTTTGCTTCTCCTA
>JAEDNC010000054.1 GCA_016302705.1 Bacilli bacterium
CTCCCAAGATTCTCGGTTGAAAAAGCTATTGCTGGCCGTATTTGGGGAGAACCAATAACAATTATAGAAGCATAATGACTAGGGGCTGTTAAGAAATTAAATTCTTAACGGGCTCTGCGAGATAAATTGGGGTTTTGTGGGTTTTGATAGAAAAAATACACAAAAAAGCCCAACATCTAATGGGGTCAAAAAGAAAAATAAAAGGGTTGGAAGATCGAAAATTTCAATCCTTTTTATATGGTAATTATTTGTTTCTGTTTCGATTAATATAAAGGACTCTTTTTCTCATCCTTTCAAACTTTGGTAACCCATCGCATGCATCTATGGTCTAGATATATCCTTATCTATAGTAATCACATTTTTGCTTGCATTAGGGGCGAAAAAAGTCGCGCTACCAGCTAGTAAAGCAAGCAAAAGCAACGATTTTGTAATTATCTTTTTTCTTTTTTCCTCCGTATATAAAGATAATTATTGTGTAAGTGATGAAAAAATCCATAAACCTTATTTTGTTTCGATTGTTCGTAACAATTTTTATTCTTATAAATCATTAATACTTATATCGCTATTTTTGTCACCTTAAAAGAGAGTATTTTTTTATTTCAATATATGTTATATATTGGTAAAATTGCATTGAGGTGAAGAATATGAAGAAGAACAGACTAATAGTTTTATTACCTTTGATATTTACTTCTCTTGCTGGTTGCAATTCAAATAATGGAGGAGGCCAAGGTGGCGGAGGCGGCGAACATAATGACGCAGCATACGATGACACTAGAGAAGATTATTACGACAACGTTGAATTACGTAACAAGTTTAATAAAGATAACCAATTAAATTTCGACGATGAAATCACTAATGGATTAAATGATTCCGTATGGAACACTCTCGATGGATATTGGGAGAATGGCGGAACCACGCCACATAATGGGGTTCGTAGAAGAAATTTATTCTATACAAAAGATAGTGATGGAAATGGTTATCTCGCTCTTAAAGCAAGAGGATTATATAACCAAGAAGATCCTAGCCAAGCTGGTAAACCAGAAGGTGCATGTATCGAAACTAAAAATTCTTTAGGTCCTGGAAGATATGAAGTCTATATGGCGGCTATGCCTAGAGAAGGTGGAGTTACCGCGATGTGGACATACAAATGCGAAAGCACAGAAGATCAAAGTCAAAACGAAATCGATATCGAAATCGGTGGCTCTGCTCAATACACAAATTTGTGGTGCACCACTTGGACAACCAAGAATAACAAAGCAACAAAATCTCCAGATGTCAGTGACATCCTCTATATGAACGATGGAAAAATCCATAAATACACATTTGACTGGTATACAGATTATGGAGAAAACCATACTGGTAGAGTGGACTGGTTCATCGATGGACATTTTGTCCATAAAATTGAAGGTGGAACAGTTACTGATATTGATATGCCAATCTGGTTAGGCATTTGGATGCCATCTTGGGCAGGTAACGCTACTTGGATTGAAGACTATGTCATCGTTGACCGTGTCACATATACCGCTTTTGATGAAGACCAATACTTCATTCATAAGCGTGCATATAACACCTATTCTCCATTGGCGCCTTCTCAATCAGGTATTCAAACAGTTGATTTTGCCTCTATCACGAATGGATTAAATAAATTATCAAACGCTTCATTTGAGCATACCACTCCATACGCGAATAATGACTATTATGGATGGAGTCAATTCCAACCAACTCTATTCACTGGTACTCACGAATTCGTAAATGATGCTTCTGATGGTTCTAAAGCGTTCAGAGTCAAAGCAAACACTACTAGTGATCCAGAAGCTAATGAAGCATATTACTATCAAAGAATCACCTGTTCTTATGAAGGATTTAAATACAAATTAGAAATCGACGCTAAACTTGATTCCGCCGATAGCGAAGCTGAAATCATCTTATGGCAAAGAAGACGTTCTAATTCTGGAACAGTCACAAAGACAGTTATCCCAGTTACTTCCACTACATATCAGCAAATATCTAATGAAATAACAATGTTAGAAAACGCTGGAGCCTTAGATATCTTCCTACATGTCAAAAAAGGTTCTGCAACATTCGATAACGCAAAACTATTTAGAATTTAAAACAAAGAGTGGTCACCCCACTCTTTTCATTTATTCTATCGGTTCTTTATAAGTTAATCCTTTTCGATATATCTCTGGATAATCATCATTAAGAGTTAAATCAAATATGGAATGCGAATATATTGAGAAGATGAAGATCTCAAATTCAAAATAGAAAAGTAGGCATATCGCTAAAAAGATATATTCAATTAAGAAGAAATTAGATGGTAAGAAACTCACTATTTCAATAATTAAAAGAGGAAGTAACACGATTAAGAATATAAGAATATTCCATCCAAACATTCCAAAAGTAAATCTAATCGCATTATTCATTAATTGACGAGTAGACCCAACATATAAAACACTTTGAGTGAGATAAAAGCCAATAATCATACAAACGACAAAGAAAGCGACATAAAGGAAACCAATAATTGCTCCTTTAAACACTCCATCAATCGTGTCGGTATACATCACCACTACTTTTGAGTAAGAAAGTAAGAAATAAAATAATCCAATAATAAAGAATGCAAATAAACCAGCCTTCCAGTTTTTACTAATCCCATAGAAGAAATCTTTACTGGCGTTTGCGCCTTCTCCAAACGCTAATCTTTTAGAGAAATATAAAGCGCCTACTACTCCTAAACCAAATATCATCGCTAAAGGGATATAAGGAGAATACGCTAATAAAGAGATTAATAAAAAATTCTCTTCAGTGGTCACAAAAGCTTGAGAAGTATTAATAAGAACGACCCAAACAATATAAGGCACTAAGAAAATACCAGTGAGTAAAGACACTAACATGAAATCAAAAAATCTCGTCTTTAGACGATCTTTTAATAATTCGAATCGATTATCAGGGGTTTTGATATTTTGTTCCATGTCCAAATTATACAATCATATCACTTAAAAAGTAATCTAATACGGAATAACCTAATGTGTGTCCGCCTTCTTTATCAAAATTAGGAGAACCATTATCGACAAGTAAATAATAGTTTTCTTTTTCTTTTCCCTCTTTAGTGAATTCAATCAAATCTTTGAATTTGTATTTGTTGTTATAGTTGTCATTATTTTTATCAAAGATTTTGATACCATAGGCAACACTTTCAAATTCAAAAGTCTCAAATTCGCTTACTTTACTCACTTCAGTTTGTAATTCAGATAGAGGGAAGTAATTATATTTAACATAGTCTTGTAAGTCATTCATATTTGTTTCAGAGAAAATAACATAATCCGCATTTTCTCCATTCGCAGAAAAGTAGTTATAAATATTAATGTCATCTTCAATATATGAATAAATATTCATCTCCACCAAACCTTGGTCTTTAAATTCTTTTTGAATCTTATTTGAATATTCATAATCTTTTAATCCAAATGCAGCGATAAAAAGATCCACTCTTTCAGTTCTTTTAACGTAGAACATCGCCTGGAAGATGAAAAAGAAGATGAAAAAGAAAGCGACAAAAAACACTAATATGGACCAGCCATAATAGTAAAAATATGATTTTCCCTTCCCAATATCTTTATAAATCTTCATAACTAACGACCAACGATTGATATGTGACGAATTGATATTCTTTATTCACTTCAAAGTTTGTAGAGTTACTCTCTTCAACATAGAAGATATACTCTTTGTTATTTTCTTCTAAATCTAAAACCTTTATCTCTTTAGTGGCTACTCCACGGTAATGAGTGATTTTTGAATTAATTGATATCACTCTTCCTTTCGTAGAGAATTTATTGCCACTTAAAGAAGCACGAGAAATCTTAATGAGATTATTGATAGGCACTAAAGAGAGCACAATAAAATATAAGACAATGCTTGTAGAAACTGTCCAAAGGACAGCAAGCAAGATATTGAATAATATTTTATTGTCTCTACTCGCAAATAAGAAAAGAGGAACACTAATCGCACTAGCCAAGAGTAAAACGATGGTAATTCCCCAAATAATATATGTTCGACTTTTCTTTAAATCGGTAATTGTTTGTTGATTAATAAGTTCCTTCATTATTCTTTGTATGGTTTGATATTAGCACCATTGACTTTATCAAATAATGAATATTTATCAAGATTTAAAACTAAATCTAGTGTTTGTCCCTTTTCAACATTGAGTTCTGCATTGACTTTTGCAATGACATCTTTTCCCGCAAAATCAACATGCGCGTAATATTCATTACCAAGTAATTCAGCAATGTTAACTTCTAATTTAATGTGGTCACTTGGATTTTTAACAAGGACTGAAGAAGTTTTCTCAACGATATCTTCTGGTCTAATACCAAACAAAATTGGATGATCGCTCTCTAAGCATTTTCTATAGTGAACAATGTTCTCTCTAAGAGTGATAACTTCTGGATCACTATCGAGTTCTTCTTTAACAATATCTTCAATAGAGATAACTTCTGTACCTTTCTTTTTAGAAACGGTGTTTTCTTCTTCATATCTAGTTAAAGTCGCTCTAATATTTTCAATTCTATCTTCAGCCTTTTTAATTTCTGCATTATAGAATTCATCATGTGCCTTAATCATATTTTTATCTAACTTAAAGGAAGTGATTCCTCCTAAGTCGATATGATCTTTATGATATGTTCCTTCAATGATGTTCATTGCAGGAGAACCAATAAATGTCGCGACAAATGTATTTGCAGGGTGGTTATAAATAACTTTAGGCGCTCCAATTTGTTGGATATAACCTTTATTCATAACAACAATTCTACTTGCCATTGTCATCGCTTCAATTTGGTCATGGGTAACATAGATTGTAGTTGCTCCAAGTTCATTATGAAGCTTAACAATTTCACTTCTCATTTGCACTCTAAGTTTAGCGTCTAAATTAGATAATGGTTCATCCATTAAGAAGACTTTTGCGTTTCTCACAATCGCTCTACCTAAAGCGACACGTTGACATTGACCACCAGAAAGGGCTTTTGGTTTTCTATCTAAATATTCAGTGATTTGTAAGATTTCCGCCGCTTTCTTTACTCTTTCTTCAATTTCATCTTTTGGAACATGTCTCATTTGTAAACCAAACGCCATATTGTCATAGACTGTCATATGAGGATATAAAGCATAGCTTTGGAAGACCATCGCAGTGTCTCTATCTTTTGGTTCTAATTCGTTAGCGAATTCACCATCAATATATAAATCACCACCAGTGATTTCTTCGAGTCCTGCAATCATTCTTAAAGTTGTGGATTTACCACATCCAGAAGGACCGACGAAAACAATAAATTCTTTTTCTTTAATCTCTAAATTGAAATCAAAGACTGCTTGGACACGGTTAGGGTAAATTTTATTAATGTGCTGAAGGGAAATAAAAGAATCAGTGGGAGCGTTTTTGTCTTCTTTTAAAGAGACCT